>CAYSJE010000030.1:0-7427 GCA_964431345.1 uncultured Candidatus Saccharibacteria bacterium | reverse complement strand
GAATCTCGACGTGTAATTTTTGATTTATCCCCTTGCCTTATTTTGTAGGCGTGTTATAGTACATTCACTGCCCCAAAGGGGCTTTTTAAGAACAAAATATATGCCTATATCAGAAGGCAAAATTATAACCTTTCTCAGAGAAGCGCGTCGCGAGCTTGGCAAAGTTGTCTGGCCAACGCGTAAACAAGTTATCCAACACACGGTTGTGGTGATTGTGATTAGCCTAGCATTGGCTGGGATTTTTGGTGTTTTAGACACTGTCTTTGGTTGGGGTATTCAAGAACTTTTATAAAAATATATGCCTAAACAGTTAGCAAAAAAAGAAAAGCGATGGTATGTTTTACATACTTATTCTGGCTATGAAGAAAATGTAGCTAGAAATTTAAGACAGAGAATCGAGTCTTTAGATATGGAAGATAAAATCTTTGAGGTTTTGGTTCCTAAAGAAAAGAAAATAAAGATCAGAAATGGTAAGCGCAGAGTTGTGGAAGAGAAAATTTTCCCTGGTTATGTGCTAGTTGAAATGATAGTAACAGATGATTCTTGGTATGTAGTTAGAAATACTCCTCAAGTTACTGGATTTATTGGTTCAGGCACTACACCGACTCCAATTTCTGACCAAGAAGTAGATTCTCTACAAAAGAGAATGGGTATCAAAGAGCCGAAATACAAGATCGATGTGGAAGTTGGCGATTCAGTCAAGATTACTGATGGTCCGTTCAAAGATTTTGATGGCAAGATTAATGCAATTGATGAAGAAAAAGGTAAAGTCAAAGTCTTGGTCAATATGTTTGGCCGTGAAACTCCAGTTGAGTTAGATTTCTTACAAGTTAAAAAAGTTTAGTTAATTATATGGCAAAGAAAGTTAAAACAGTTGTAAAATTGCAAATCCCAGGTGGTAAAGCAACCCCAGCTCCTCCAGTTGGTCCGGCTTTGGGTCAGCATGGTTTGAACATCAAAGATTTTGTTGATCAGTTCAATGACAAAACTAAAGATCAAGGTGGCGATATTCTTCCTGTAGAAATTTCTATTTATGAAGATAGATCTTTTGACTTTGTGATCAAGACTCCACCGGCAGCCGAGCTTCTCAAGAAGGCTGCTGGAGTCAAGAAAGGCTCAGGAGTTCCTCACAAAGACAAAGTAGCTACTGTGACTATGGATCAGGTCAAGGAAATCGCTGAGAAGAAAATGGTAGATCTCAATGCGAATGATATTGATGCCGCCGCCAAAATCGTGGCTGGTACAGCCCGCAGCATGGGAATTCAAGTCAAGAAATAGTTAATCAAGCGTCCTAAGAGGGCGCTTATTAATTTGATTTGATGACACTAGAAAAAGATATAACAGAATTATTGCGCGGAGGGGCAAAAGTTAGGCAATTGGGCGGCGGAATAGCCCGGTTGCGTTTTTTAGTTGAGCGAGATCAAGAAAAATACGTTTTATCAGTTGACAGTGAGCCTCGTTTGTTTTCGAATGCATTGATAGAATTAGAAAAATTTGCTAAATTTAGAGGGTTAAGGGCAAGAATCTATGAGCCCGAAATCAAATTAGGGCAAAGGTATTTTTCGCTCAGTCGCTATTTGCCAGGTAAATCTATTCTCTGGCAGGCTTATTCGCAGGCCAAAGTAGAAAATGCAATTGATTGGCTAGTAAAGTTTCATTCTGAGTGTAGAAGTTTTCCTCTAAAAGAGAAATTACCGCAAGCTGAGTCTGGAATTGGCGAGGAAAAAGATTATACAGTTTTGCATGGAGACTATGGGCGAGGTAATATATTATTTAATGACGATAGTGTTTCTAGTGTGATAGATTTTGAGAATGCTAAATACGGTCATCCTGTCTTAGATGTAAAATATTTTTTTACAACTCTTCTCAAAGATACATTGTGGACAGAAGAAGAGCTTATAAAAATAGTTCTGCAAAAATATGAGCAGAAAGCTAATATCAAAATTTCTGAAATAATAAAGAAAATCAAAATAGATCTAATCGTATGAAATTTGCAAACCGAATTCTACAATCTGAGGAAAACCTTGTTGGTCTAAGAGATAATCTTAAGAAGAGGGGAGCCAAAGCAGTTTTTACGGCTGGTGGTTTTGATCTGATTCATGTTGGTCATGCGAGGTATTTGTCTGAAGCAAAAACAAAAGGTGATGTCTTAATTGTTGGCCTTACCAGTAACAAGGCAATTCAAGCCCTAAAAGGTCCGCACAAGCCTGTGCTAGATGAAAAAGTTAGGGCAGAAATGCTTTTATATCTAAAAGGGATTGATTACGTAGTTATTTTGCAAGAAGAAAATTGTCAAAAAGCATTGGAATTATTGCAGCCTGAAGTATTCATTACCGTGGGTGAAAGTTGGAACAAGGGCTGTTTCGATTGTCCGGAAGCAAAAATTGTTCAGAAGCACGGAGGTAAAGTCGAATTAGTTAGCAGGCAATCACCAAAAATTTCTACTACTAATATTATAAATAATATTGTTGGCAAGCAGATCATGCAAAATTTCAAAGAAGTACTTTCTAATAGTAATGGAATCTTAAAAGAATAATGCGACCAGATTACTACCACGGTATAATGAAGAAGTTGGACAAGTGTCCGTTTTGTGATTTGAAAGATAAATATATTGTTTCGGAAAAAGACGGCATGGTTTTGACGATGAATTTGTTCCCGTATGCAGAATATCATCTAATGATTATTTCTAGGCGCCATATAGAAGCTGAAGCTGATTTAAGTAAAGAAGAATGGCAGGCTTTGTACGAAATGTCCCAGCTTGGCAGAAAGCTACAGAAAGAAGTTGGGGTAGAGAACGTGCATTTGGTTTATCGCGAAGGTTCGGATGCTGGTAAGAACTTGGGTCACTGGCATGCGCATCTAATGCCATTTGATAAAGAATGCTACAAATACGAAATTAGAAAAGACCAAAAAATAGATCCTCTAGAAGCCGCAGAAAAATTACGATCTCTCATAAAAAATTAATGGCTGAAATTTTACGTTATCCGCAAGATAGCGAAAAAATGAAGAAAATAAAAAAAGCTGATAAAACTCTCAAGTTTTATCCCGCATCTATTGCGATAAGTGATAAGCGGCAGCGAGAGAATATCGAAAAATCCCCAGATGATACAATTGTTCTTGGGGTTTTTGTTGATGAGCAAATAGAAATTCTTAAAGGCGAACAGTTTAAGTCAGCTAAACAAGTCCCTGAAGACTTGGCAGATTATGTGATTCGATATTCTGCTGCTGATGCGCCCGAGCTTTTTTTGGAATTAAAAGCTGATAAAATCTTCCTTGTGAGAGGTAGTTGGCATGGGACAATACATTTTCGTGATGAGTGGCACAATGCATTTAAAGCAACCCCAAAGTTGCGAGTCGAAGATATTGTATTGGTATCACCCTTTGCGAGTCATGTATTAAAATCCGAGACCCTGAAGACGATTAAGCGTAAACCAAATCAGTTTGATCAGCAAATTATCAAAGCAGTGCAAGTTGAACAAAAGAAATCGCATTGCTGGATACGACAGTGTGGTGCAGTAATTGTCAAAGACAAAAAGGTTTTGACCAAAGGATATAATAAAATCTGGCCTGATGATGGATTCTGTCTAGATCAGGGTTGCGTGAGAGAAACTAAAATACTTGCTCCTAATGAAAGTTTAGAACTTTGTGTCTCTTCACACGCAGAAATGTCTGCCATTGGTAGGGCAGCGGAAAAAGGAATTGCAATTGCGGGAGCCACTTTGTATACAAGCTCTTTTCCCTGTCCAAACTGTGCCAAAATCATTGCTGTAAGTGGGATTAGTGAAGTAATTTTCTGGCGAGATTATTCAAGTAAACTCGGCGAGAAAATTCTAGCCAGTGCTAATATAAAAATGACTAAACTAAAAAGATGAGCGATTGGCCCAAATATTATCATGACAAATTATATCTAGGTGATCCCAAAAGCACAGTGGGTTTGTTGACTTTGTGGACTGTTAAAGAAAAAATTTGTGAAAAACTTCCCAAAGAAAGCTTCAAAGTAGCTGGGCAAATGTATAGCAAACAGGGGATTAGCTTTTTGTTGCGCAATATTCTAGCTAGTCCTTCTGTGCGATCTATTATAGTTTGTGGCCGAGATTATACAAAAGCAGGCGAGGCTTTATTAGCGTTGTCTAAAAACGGAGTAGACAAAGACCATAAAATAATTGGGATTAGTGATGCACAACTAGATAAAAGCATTCCTCTAAAAAAAATAAAATTAGTCAGAGAGAATGTAGAGTTTATAGATTTGATAGGGGAGGATGATCCCGGAAAAATACTTAGGGCTCTAAAAAAATGTAACCCTGGTAAGCCATTTGCCAAAGGCGAGACTTTTCCTATGCCAGCCATAAAACGCACAGACAAACTTTCAAGCGAAGAAGGGGCGCAAGTAGTTAGAGCGAAATATGTTAGGGAAGTTTGGCCGCAAATGCTGCGACGATTATTAATGTTTGGTTCGGAAAGCCGTCATTTTCATGGCAGTATGGTCAAAGAAATATTTAATTTCACAGCGATAATTACAGATGAAGATGTTCAAAAGCCTGAAATTATTTCTGAGTTTGGGTTTAGTAAAAAGGAATTAGCTGATTACATAGATAATTTTCTAAGTCCCCAGAAAGGCAAAGAAGAGTATACTTACGGAAGTCGAATGCAAAAGTTCAAAGGCATTAACCAAATTGATGAGATTATTAGAAAACTAAAGGGCTATGAAAATGATCGGGGAGCGCTAGCAGTCCTCTGGGATCCGACAGAAGATAATAAACCAAAAAAAGTTCCTTGCATGACAGCGATTCAAGCTAATGGCGAGGGTGATAAAATTCATCTTACTGCATATTTCAGAAGCAACGATATGTTTAATGGTTGGCCTCGTAATGCGTTTGCGCTTAGAGCTTTGCAGAAAAAAATTACCGATAAGCTCGGTAAAAAGATAGGCTGGCTCACGACAATTTCTAGCTGCGCGCATATCTATGAAAACGAATGGATGAATGCTCAAGAAGTAGTCGATCACTATTCTGATGTCGGTAGAATGATTCCTGATCCTCGAGGTAATGTCCTTGTTTTTATAGATAAGAAAAATATTTTAGTGAAACAACTTGCACCTTCAAGTGAGGTTTTGAGAGAATTCAAATTTGATGGGACAAAACCTAAAGCAGCTTACGTCATTGGCCGAAGATTATGGAAAGCTGAATTATTTGGTTCTATTTCTCATGCGCTAGATATTGGGAGCGAATTGCAGAAAGCGGAGATAGCGATAAAGAGTGGTAAGAAATACGAGCAAGATAAGAATTGGGAATAAGGTTATTTTAAACCCCGCGTTAAAACACGGGGCTGGTTTTTACCAAGTCCTCTTAAGAGGACTTTTATATTTTTTAGCCCCGCATTTTAATGCGGGGTGCATGCGGAGCTTTTTTATTTTTCCTTGCTTTCTTTATTCATTGTGGTTAAATAGCTAGTCGGTTGTAAATTGAAACATTTTTTCAGGAGGTATAAATTGTGAATTTTAAAGCATTTGTGTTGTTTGTCGCATGTACAGCTTTGTTTGTTCTTTCAGTTCAGGCTGGGATCAAGGACATCACCATTATCGGAGTCGCTCAAAATATGAGCTATGATGATGAATTACTGAACTTTAATCAGCAGAAATTGCAGCTCAGTATTGTCTGGGACTCAGGTTTTGTGATCGAACCGTCCGTCGGAAGTATAAAGACAGTCCAGGCCGTACTATTACTGGAGTTGATTTACTGATTGGGAAGCAGGGCACGATTGGTTCGGCTTTTACCAAATTACTGGTCGGTTACAGTCATGAAGTTGTTAGTGAGCCGGAGAAGAAAAATCACAAATTTATGACGGATCTGATGTTTGTCCAACCATTGAGTCAGGATTTTGAGTTCTGTTTATTCAGTTCGCTGGATGCTACAGATGAATCTTATTTCATCGAATCGTTTCCGGCAATTGTTTGGAAAACAGCTGACTGGTTCGCGCTTTCTCTTGAAGGTTATCATTGTGCCATTAACGGGTACAATGAAGCGGCTATCGGGCTTGGTGCGACTATTGCTTTGAGTCACTACAAATTATGGATCTGTCCGTATCAGCCAAATATTGTTGGCGATGATGGCTGGTCAGCGGCGATTCGTTTGTCCGCCACATTTTAACTTTTATTTGAGGTACAAAGGACCCTCAAAAAAAACACCTTTCTTATTTCCCGACAAGAAAGGTGCTCACCAAAGTGCGTTATTTAATTAATGCTTTTTGATGAGTGTAAGGGCCGACTCGTATGTCGGCCCTTTGCTGAAGTAGGGGCGGACATATGAGTCCGCCCCTACTTGGCTAGTCTCCGATAAACTCTCTCATAATCATCAGCCATTCGCTGTAGTGAAAAATGTTTCTCGACATGTTTTCTACAAAACTCTCGATCTATTCGGTCGATTTTTTTTATGGCGGCTTGCATTTCTCGTAAATTATTTACTAGAAATCCAGTTTTGCCGTCTATCATAATTTCTGGGATAGCGCCTCTTTTGAAGGCAATGACTGGAGTGCCGCAAGCGAGAGATTCTATTACAGCTAATCCAAAAGGTTCTTCCCAAGAGCAGGGAAAGAGGAATGCCTTGGCATGACCTAGAAATTTGGCTCGTGAGCGCCAGCCTTTGAGAAAGCCTGAATAGGTTACTTCTGGTTTAGCAAAGCGAGGTTTGAGTTTAGTTTGGTAGTAACTGCGTGGATTATCTTTGCCCTCTATAGTTCCCGCTAATTTTATTTTGTGTTTAGTTTTTATGGCTGCGTCGATTGCTAAATGTACGCCCTTTTTTTCTAATAATCTGCCAAAGTGAATTAGATGCTTAGAACCTTTGGCGTTAAAGGGGATTTTTTTTAGATTAATGCCGTTATAAACATTGGCTGCAAAGTGAATATTTTTCAGTTTTGGATTATGAGTGCGTTGGTTTTTGCTAATTGAAACAAAATTTTGTTTTGAGTTTTGCTTTAGTTTGTATTCTAGGGCAGGGGAATGATCTAGTGGGTCATGTAAAGTACAAAGAGTTGGTGTCTTGATTAAGCTAGAATAATAGAGCGCATCTGTTTTTGCCATGAAATGATGTAAAATATCAAATTCATTATTCTTGGCCATCTTCATAGCTTGGGCATTCATGTTGTTTTCTATTTCTCTGGCTAATTGATTCCAGAGATCTCTGTTTTGCTCGGCAAATTCTAGGGGTTTTTGCTTTGCTTTGAGGATATGTTTTGTTAGTGGTTTTAGGTCTGAGTTCACTAATTTTGCTTTTGTTTTTTGTTTGCTATGCGTAAAGAGTGTTACTTCGTGACCTCGGCTAACCAATTCATCAGCTAAGTCAAAAGCGAGCTCGTGAGGGGCAAAAATGAGCTCTTTGAGCGTGTCTGGCATAGTGTAGATTTCGGTGAGAAGTATTGCAATTTTCATA
>CAYSJE010000029.1:867-7565 GCA_964431345.1 uncultured Candidatus Saccharibacteria bacterium | reverse complement strand
GTTTCAAAGACAAAAAAGAAATCGAAGCTTATGGCTTAGATAAATTTGTCGAAAAATGTAAAGAGCGTGTCAGGAAATATTCTGGAATTCAAACTAAACAATCTATTAGACTTGGGCAATGGATGGATTGGGATAATTCATATTACACAATGAGCGAAGAAAACAATTTCGCTATCTGGCATTTTCTAAAAACTTGTCACGAAAAAAAGTATTTATACAAGGGTAAGGATTCTGTGCCTTGGTGCCCTCGTTGTGGTACAGCAATTTCTCAGCACGAAATTCTGACAGAAGAGTATAAACAACTTACCCATAAATCTGTTTTCTTCAAATTGCCGATTGTAGAAAAGCCAGGTGAATACTTCTTAGTTTGGACTACTACACCCTGGACAATTCCAGCCAATGTTGCCTTGGCTGTTCATCCCGAATTGGAATATGGTGTTTTCGAGAAGAGTGGAGAAAAATTGATTATTGTAAAATCTCTAGCTAAAAAAGTCTTGGGTAAAGAGTGGAAAGAAGTCGGAACAATTTCGGGCAAAGAATTAGAAGGCTTACATTACAAAGGTCCGTTTGATGATTTGAAACGCGTACAAGATGCAAAGGCTGAAAATCCAGAGACTTTTCATTCTGTAATCGCGAGTGAAGACTTAGTAACTGATGAAGAAGGTACCGGCATCGTTCATATCGCTCCTGGCTGTGGGGCAGAAGACTTTGTTTTAGGTAAAGAAAAAAAATTACCAGTTATCGATGTGATCAATGAGTCAGCTACTTATTTAGATGATTTAGGAGAGTTTTCTGAGCAGAACGCCAAAAATGAACCAGAGATAATTCTGGATTATCTAAAAAAACAAGCTAAGCATTTCTTAAAGATAGAAAGTTATACTCATAGATACCCAACTTGCTGGCGTTGTAAAAGTGAACTTGTCTGGCGAGTGGTTGATGAATGGTATATCTCGATGGATGAATTGCGTCACAAAATGATGACTGTGACTAAGAAGATTGATTGGCGTCCTGAATTTGGATTGAAACGAGAATTAGACTGGCTGAAAAATATGCATGACTGGATGATTTCTAAGAAGCGCTACTGGGGTTTAGCTTTGCCTATTTGGGAATGTGAGTGCGGTCATTTTGAAGTAATCGGATCTAGGAAAGAATTAGAAGAAAAAGCAGTCGAAGGTTGGGAAAAATTTGATGGTAATACACCTCACCGACCTTGGATAGACGAAATTAAAATCAAATGTTCAAAGTGTGACAAGAAAATAAGTCGTGTGCCTGATGTAGGTAATCCATGGCTTGATGCTGGGATCGTTCCATTTTCTACACTGAAATATTTTGAGGACAAAAAATATTGGCAAGAATGGTTCCCGCCAAAGTTTATTACAGAATCTTTTCCAGGGCAGTTCAAAAATTGGTTTTACTCTTTGATTGCGATGAGTACTGTTTTGGAAGATACGAATCCTTTTGAAACAGTCCTCGGCTACGCATCAGTCAAAGATGATAAGGGCGAGGAAATGCATAAATCAAAAGGTAATGCGATTTGGTTTGACGATGGGGCTGAGGAAATTGGAGTAGATGTCATGCGTTGGCTTTATTCTCGTCAGCAGCCAGAATTGAATCTACGATTTGGGACAAAATCTACAGATGATGTTCGCCGCAAAATTTTATTGCTTTGGAATGTTTATTCTTTCTTTGTGACTTATGCCAATATCGACAAGCCAAAACTAGAATTAGTCACAAAACCACCTAAGCATAAGTTAGATATTTGGATAATGTCTGCCTTGCATGATTTGATTAAGCAAGCAAATACGTCTCTAGATGACTTTGATTCACATACTGTGATTTTTAAAGCCGAGAAGTTTGTGGATGATTTGGCGAATTGGTATGTGAGAAGATCTCGTCGAAGATTCTGGAAAAGTGAAAGTGACACTGACAAAGCCGAGGCTTATAATGTTTTGTATACGGTCTTGATGACACTTACCAAAACATTGGCGCCTTTTGTACCTTTCTTAACTGAATCTATTTATCAGAATTTGAAGCAAGAAGGTGACCCTGAATCAGTGCATTTAAATGATTATCCAGAAGCCGATGAGAAATTGATAGACAGTGAGTTGAATGATCAGATGGCTAGAGTTCTAAAAATAGTTCAACTTGGCCGAGCAGTTAGAGAGAAGAATCAAGCCAAAGTGAGACAGCCTTTAAGTAAAGCATACTTCACCGGGGGAGAAATAGCCGAAGATTTATTAGAGCAAATAAAATCAGAGCTTAATGTAAAAGACGTTGAAGCTATAAAGTCAGTTGATGAATATGCTGAGAAAAGGATGAAGCTCAATTTCAAAATTCTAGGAAAGAAATACGGCGAGAAGATGAAAGATATTCAAGCTGCTATGCAGAAAGGTCATAAATTAAATGACGACGGTGTATTAGAAGTAGGAGAGTTTGTATTAGAACCAGGAGAGTTCTCAGAAGATTTTTCTGCCAAAGATGGATTTGGTGTGGCCGAAGAAGGGGGAGTAGCTGTAGTCCTTGATCTGGAAATAACGGAAGAGCTAAAACTTGAAGGTTTGGCTCGAGAATTTGTGCGTGTAATTCAAGACATGCGCAAAGAAGCTGGCTATGATGTCTCTGACAAAATTTTAGTGAGCTGGACGTCATCCGACGCTGATGTGCACAAAGTCTTTGACGACGCCAAATTAAGGGAGTATATTGAAAAAGAAGTTCTAGCCAAAGAAGTTCTAGAAACTAAAACAACTGACAGAATTTCTCCTGATCTAGCAAAGGAAGTAGAATTAGAAGGCAAAATAATTAACTTTAATATCAAAAAATAAATCTATGTCAAAAGGTGTAAAAATTGGATTGATTGTCGCGATTGTTATTGTGGCTTTGATTGTAATTGGTTTTATCATGGCCAAATATACAACAGTTGGTATGAGCTGGCGTATTGATCGTTTGCATGACCAAATCGAAGCTCGCTATGATGAACATTTAGAAATCTATGAAGAGACAGATGCTCGAGCTTTCTTGGAGCTAGAATTGAGTGAAAATAGATTATTAGATAGTGCTGAGTTTGACGGTGATAGACTTGAGCTATGCTATGTAACTGGTGAATGTGAAGATTATTATCTAGGTATAGAAGACTGATTTAAGCTGAATAAAGAATCACAAAACAGCTCTGAGCTGAAGCTTGGGGCTGTTTTTTGTATGTCTGCTATAATACTCTCATGAATTACAAAACCAAAGGCTTTGTGATAAGAAGAATGAATGTTGGTGAGGCTGACAGAATTTTGGATATTTACACACCAATGCTCGGAAAAATTAGAGTAAAGGCCAGGGGAGTTAGGAAAACTTCTAGTAAACTTTCTGGGCATTTGGAAATATTTTCAGAAGTAGATTTAGTTATTGTCAAAAGCCAGAAAAACCCTAGCGCAAAATCTGATGGAGTGATTACTGCGGCCAGAATGATAACTAATTTTGACAAGATCAGATTAAATTTACAGAAAACAGCTGTTTCCTATTATTTTTGTGAATTAGTTTTCTGGCTCACTCAAGCTGGGCACAAAGATACAGAATTATATAATTTATTGCATTGGGCGTTCATGACTTTGAAAGATGCTGATTTCAAGTCGGATTTAGAGCGAGGATTATTTGTGTCTAATGTTGAGTTGTTACTTCTTGCCCGGCTGGGTTATAAACCAGAACTATATAAAGACGCAGATACAGGTGGCAAACTAAGTGGTGATAAATTCTGTTTTTCCTCTGAATCTGGTGGTATTACTAATTTCAGAAATGGTGTGTCAGTTGATTCCAATACTGTGAAAATTCTTCGCCTGCTTACTGAAAACAAAATCATCCCAGTTCGCTGGCAAAAAATTCCCCAAGGTATTGCTAAACAGGTTGGGCAGATTGCAAGAAATTTCGTGCATTATACTCTAGAAAAGCAGCTGGAAACAGAGGCTTTCTTGCATTTGATTGAAAAAGTTGGCAATTTGTGAGAAAATTAGTCTACATAGAATAGAACTTAAATCTTAAGACCTACAATCATATGGTAGACCGTTCAATGTATTCAAAAGATCCCGAAGAATATAGTGAAGAGCACTTTGATGATCCACTTCATCAAAAAATACAGTCACAAAGAAAACCTTTCTGGAAAAACAAGAAAATACTAATAGGTATCGGAGCGGCAGTTGTTGCGGTTGTTTTGATAGTAGTCTTTGTTTTTGCTGGACAGAATGGGACTTATACAGGTGACAAAGTTTTTCTCGAGATTGATGGTACAGAAGCGACTACTAGTGGTGGTGAGGTAAGCTATAGAATAAATTGTATAAATAAAGAAGAGGTGAATCTCGAAGATGTGGAAGTCGGGCTTATTTTTCCCGAAACTTTTTCGTTCATTTCTTCTACGCTAGATCGTGAAAGTAATAATATTTGGAAAGTGGGGGAGATTGAAACTGGCCATTCAAAGGATTTCGAAGTCAAAGGCACTTTGTCTGGGATCTCAGAGGCTATGCAAACAGTTAAGGGAACAATGAATTTCACTCCTAAAGGAATTGGATCTAGCTTTGAAGTTGAGAGTGAATTTAGTACAGTAATTTCTTCTGGCGATGTTACGGTGGTAGTAGACGCTCCTGAGACAACTACTAGTGGCAGTAATATTGAATACTTAGTTCGTTATGAAAATAAAGGAGATGAGACCGTTCAGAATTTATTTCTCAAGATGACTTATCCTGAAGGGTTTGCATATGCTGAAGCGAGACCAAAACCAGCTGAGGGTAGTAATACCTGGAAGCTTCCGGCTATGAAATCTGGCAGCAAAGGCGAGGTATTAATCAAAGGTTCAATTACTG
Source organism: uncultured Candidatus Saccharibacteria bacterium (assembly GCA_964431345.1). Classification (GTDB taxonomy): domain Bacteria; phylum Patescibacteriota; class CALEFQ01; order CALEFQ01; family CALEFQ01; genus CAYSJE01. The sequence goes on along the minus strand of CAYSJE010000029.1, from coordinate 2,727 downwards.
GTAGCAAAGACGAAGCAATGAGAGTGACGGCTGAGCTTGGTTCCAAGAATGATTCTGGTGAGTTTTTCTTGCAAACCCAAAACGAAGATTCTACTCGCATAGTTGAGTCCGCTGAATCTATTACAGCGACTATTCTAGGGGAAACAGAGATCGTAACTGATCCGGGGCAAGAATTTAAAGTTGTAATCAAATATCAAAACCAAGGAAGTGTAGCTCTCAAAAATGCCATAGTAGAATTTGAACTCAATCCTGATATTGTAGATTTTTCAAAACTAAATATTTCTGGTGGTGCGTATGAAGAGGGTAAGATTGTCTGGAATAGTTCTGGTATCTCAGAATTATCTTTGATACAGCCAAATGATGGAGGTGAAATTGAATTCAAATTACCGATTAAGAATCGGGCCGAACTTCCAATAAGTTCTATTACTGATAAGAATTTTGCCGTAAATGGCCAGGCAGTTTTAATTGGTAGTGAAGACGAGCGAGTTGAGTCTGTGCCACTAGTTATAAAGCTTAACAGTTTCTTAACGATAGTACCTCAAGGGCTTTATTATGATCAGTATGGAGGAGAACCCATCGGTAGTGGTCCAATGCCACCAAAAGTCGGAGAAAAAACAACCTATCACATAACTTTGTTTGTAGAAAACTTAGCCAATGATTTAGGTGAAGTTGAGGTCTCCGTGCCTCTAGCTCCGGGAGTCAAGTGGGAGGATAATGAAAAAGTTTCACATGGCCAAGATCTGGAATTCGATTCTAAAGCCAATAAAATAATCTGGAGAATTGGCAAGGTGCCAGCCAATACAGGGACTTTCTCCGAAAAAATGGTCGCTAGTTTCGATATTAGCATTACACCCGGGGCAGACAAAGTTGGTGATGAGCCAGAGCTTTTGAAGCAAACAACTTATACTGGCAATGATACTTTTACAGAAACAGCATTGCTTGGAGAGAGTGCTGGTTTGACGACAGAGCTGCCTGATGATAAGTTTGCTAAAGATCAAGGTGAAGTCCAACCGTAGTATATCTATTTTACCTAAGTATTAATTTCAAAGAATATGTCGTTTAATCCAGAGAGAGGCGCTTCAATATCTCCTGAGAAACTAAATGAGGGAAATCAATTTACCACATACTGGGATGTTATGAAGGTTCGGCATGGCCTTCATGAAGTTATGAATAAAGAGTTCAATTTAAAGGCTGTTAATTGGAAAAAAGAGCTAGATGTTCATGACAAAAGAGGGGTAGCAGATTATTCTCATCTAGTTGATGAATGGGCAGAAATGGAAGATCCTTACTACTTAGGAAATAAGGTCGATATTGACAAAGCTATTCAGGAAATAGAAGTAAAAAATAAATTAGGAGATTGGTCATATGTTGATGTTGGTCGAGTTCGTCGTAATCTACCAGATGTAGATGAGACTGGACTCAGGGATTATAATATCCATGAAATAAGAAGTTCAGAAGGTCTACGATCTTATGTTGCCTTGCCAAATGTATTAGCTGAATCTTTTACCCCTGAGGCTTTTCATTCGTATTATAAACTTTTGAAAGGATGTGTTAAGAAGGATAAAAATGATAGTTTCACTATGGGAACTATCGGGGATGATGTTCATATTCAGCGAGCAGTCATTAATCTGGTTTTTTTGGAGAAGTCGTTGTCTGCGCGAGGTGAGTCAGATAAAATTCCATCTCAAATGGAAGCTGTCGTCGGGGTTTTGGAAACGGGTGTCAATGAACACAATCTACCACCTTCCTATGTTTCAACGAGCCTAAACGATCTATTGGCAGATCACCCTCATCTTTCAAATGAAAAAATAGTAGAAACTGGTGAAGCGATTTTAGATGCTTATACTAAAATACGGCCCT
>CAYSJE010000029.1:0-857 GCA_964431345.1 uncultured Candidatus Saccharibacteria bacterium | reverse complement strand
ACGGAATAGCAAATTTCCGAGATGCCTTGTTAATTTTTCTTGATAATCCATCTGCCAGAGACGAGAATCAGCTTGTAGATTTGATTCAGATTGTGAGTGATGGGAATGCTAAAATGGGGGAGGCGATGAGAGAATTATATTACAAAAAAGTCCCGATTGAAGATAAAATAGCTGAACGTAAACGGTACCCTAGTGGAAAAATAGAGGGAGAAAGTAAAACAGATGTAGATGAGAAGTCGATTCAGAAGGTGAGCCGATTTGCGGCTTTACGAAAAAAAATGGTTCCTCAAAAGAAAAGACTTGCTCAAGAGAAATTACAGGCACAGAAAAAAGATCAGCAAATCCAGGCTCAAGCAAGACAAGAAAAAAGGCATGCCAAGGAACAAGAGATAATCTATGAGAAGATTGTTGAAGGTTTAGGGTCGGTAGCTGGGCCAATCGCCTATGCAATCGGAAATCCTGCCGATGCGATGAGGACATTTGTTGGTATGCATCATCTATATGGGGATGAAATAATAAGGACTATTGCAGGGGAAGTTGGTATTAGTAGAATTGGGGACTTATTTGATTATTTAGCAGATGGGATTCGAAATGATGAGCTTAATGTGCGAGGAAAAATGAATGGTCAGGAATACATGAGTGGTGCCAAGCTAAGAGAACTTGGGTTTACAAAATAAAATAGTATATAGCATAGAATATTCTCATGTTTCATCAAGATTACAAATCTAAAAAATCAGTTGCCAGACAAGGTCAGTTGCAAACGTCTCATGGTGTTATCCAAACGCCATTTTTTATGCCGATTGCGACTCAAGCATCTGTGAAGGGGATTACAGCAGCTGAATTGGATCAGATTGGCG
>CAYSJE010000028.1:0-8085 GCA_964431345.1 uncultured Candidatus Saccharibacteria bacterium | reverse complement strand
GATTCTTTTAATCGTCCGCACATTAGTTATTTTGATGATACTAATGATGATTTGAAATATAATTATCATGATTTATCATGGCAAACATCCGTAGCTGATGACGGTGGTGGTGTTAATAATGTTGGTAAATACAATTCCCTTAAGCTTGATTCATCTGAACTTCCACATATTTCTTATTATGATGATACTGATGATAATTTAAAGTATACTTATTATGATGGTTCATGGCAAGATGTAGTTGTTGATAGTGAAGATGATACTGGAAGATATACTTCTCTTAGTCTTGATTCTCTTGATAATCCTCATATTAGTTATTATTATTTTACTCGCGGAGATCTTAAATATGCTTATCATGATGGTTCTTTATGGAATCTTGCAATTATTGATGATGGAGGTGATGATTTTGGTGGTGGATATACATCGCTTGCATTAGATATTTATGATCAACCACAAATAAGCTATATTCGTTGGGTTGTTAATTGGACCGATGGAGATTTAAAATATGCTTATTGTAATGATTCTACATGGAGCACTGAAATAGTTGACGATATTGGAAGTGTTGGTAATTATAGCAGCCTCGCTCTAAACTCTTCACATATTAGCTATAATGATAGTACCGAGGGTGCTTTAAAATATGCTTATGCTGATATTTATTCTCCCGTCACCACAGCCGATCCAGCCGGCGCCACCTACACCGAAGTTCAAACAGTTACTCTATCGGCTGTTGATACCGAATCAGAAGTAGATGCAACCTACTATACTACAGACGGCACTGACCCAACCACAGGTTCATCGGTATATTCTACACCTCTAGAAATATCAGAAACAACCACACTCAAATTCTTCTCTGTTGATAATGCTGGCAATGAAGAAAGTATTAACACAGAAGAATATATTATCAATATACCAACGCCAACCGACACCACTGAAGATTACGCTGGCGGAGAACTCAAAATCAAAGACATAGAATTAGATAAAACCTATCATAACACCAAAAACAACACTGATTTCTACTTCTACCGTAAGCCAACCAGGAAGTTTAGCGTTAGAAAAAAACTTTACATCAAGATTCTCAGAAAATCAGCCTACAAAAAAGCTTTCAAAAGAAGGAAAGCTTTTAAAACTCATTACAAGCTCAAACTCAATGTTGGCAAAGCTAAAAAAGCCACTTGGCCAAATGTTAAAAAGAGAATGAAATACAAAGTAGCTTTAAGATACACTGACGCTCAATTAACCAAGAAAAAAAGCATCAAAGAAAAGAACCTCCGACTTTACATCAAAGACAGAAAAAAGCTCTGGCGGGGACCCTACACTGTTTATCAAAACAAAACAACCAACACTCTCAAATTCAAGATCAGAAACTACAAACTAACTTCAGAACTAGCTTCAACCAACAGAACCTTTTCACCAACCTTCTACTTTAGAAATCTTAAAAAAGTCAGATTTGTCATAGCCACTAAAAAAGCTTTCAAAAAGAACTATCCCTTTAATCTAGCTGATCAGAATAATTATGATTTTGAATAGGATAAAATAACAAATTAATTTTAAAAGCGCGATATTAACATCTCGCTTTTTTATTTTGCGACAAAGATATTTTAAAACAAAAAAAAGGATCTCACAGATCCTAATCAAAAAGAACTAATTTGCTGCAGCTTTTTCTTGCGCTTCTTTTTTCAGAGCTGCAATTTCATCACGGCATTCATCCATATCAGGACAATCTTCTAAGTCTCTATTCATAACTTCTAGCGCTTTATTCGGTTGATCCAGAGCAAGATAACATTTGGCTAACTGACAGAAATGAATTGCCATTTTTGGCGCTAATTCAATTGCTTTTTCAAACCAAGGAAGCGCTTTTTTATAACTTCTATGGAACGTAATCAGATAAACTGCAAAGTCATGAGCAACAAAACTTGAATTTGGGTATTCATCACTAACTCTTTGAAAAATTCGATCAGCTTCTTCCAGGTCTCCCTTATGAGCAGCTATTAATGCTGGTCGGCAAGCTTCTGCGCCTGCATCGAGTCGCAACGGCGCTTCTATATAGAATTTCACGAGAAAATCACATTCATTTTTTAAACGATTAGCAAGTTGTTGTAGACATCCATTAGCAATTTCTTTGGCAAAGCATTGATCATCTTCTCGACCATAAAGTCTAAAAAGTTCTGATACTTCATAAATCAAGGCCTCTAGCTTCTCTAATCTAATACTCATAGCAGGAGAAATATCGCCAGAAGTAGGACAATACTCAAATCTTAGATTAATAATTCTTTGTGTACGCTGTCTAAAATCTTCTACATTTATTTGTCGTCCCAAGCCACCACAGCCACCACATACATCAATTCCATAAGAAAAATCAGAGTCGAAATCTCGAAAATGGCCTGATCCGCAATCCAACGTGCTTCCACTACGGCACCACGTACATACTGTGGGTTCTCTTGCAGTCATGTGTTTTCCTCCTCGCTATTGTGCAAAGAACTTTTAGCAAAACAGACACTATATATTAATATATATTTCAAATATTGTCAATAACATTTTGCGACAAGATTATTATTTGTTATAATAAAATTAATAAATTATCATATAATTAACAAAAAATGAAAGAAGAACAAAATCGAGAAATTGAAACAGCAGCAATATTTGCTCAAGTGGAACAATTACTACTTAATCTTCCCGCAGAAGAAGAAGTAATAGAATATAATAGAAAAATGGAAGAAGAAAATAGAAAACAATTGATTGGCCAACCCACAATTGATCTACTTCCTGAAGAATGTCCAGGGACCATTATCCTAGACAGCTTTGAATTACTACAAGCTATTCTGGTTCAAATATTAAAATTTTCTATAAAAGAAGCAGAAGATATCATTCGACACGAACAAGCTCACTTTGAAACAGCAAAAAAATTTGGGTTGAGTCCAATAATTTGTTTAAATCTGTGGAAAACGCCTGATAACCAAATGATGATTGCTCCAAATGTAGCATTCAAAATCCCAGATGAGATGGATCCCCAAAAAGTCAGAGAAATTGTCAAAGCTATTACTGAAGCACCAGATGAAATGAGCGATTTTGACAAAGAGTCTCTAAAGATTTTAGAGGAGAATAAATAATTCAAAGAAAACAAAACGAGAAAATAGTTTCTCGTTTTTTATTTTGCGACAAAATTATTATTCTGTTATAATCTATTTAGACATAAAATAAAAAATAGATGCCAAGCTTAGGCAAATATATCACCGAGTTCCTCGAATATTTAGAAATCGAAAAAAATCGATCCCAGCTTACGATACGCAATTATGATCATTATTTAAAAACCTTTTCTGCCTGGGCCAAGATCTCCAGTCCTTCAAAAATAGATTTAAACTTAGTCCGCAAATATCGACTTCACCTTAATCGCTTCAAAGATAAGAAAGGCAATGCTTTAAAGCCAGCCACTCAAAGCTATTATATTATTGCTCTTCGTTCCTTTCTCAAATACCTAGCCAAGCGTGACATTAAAACTTTGCCTGCAGAAAGAGTAGAGCTTCCCAAGATTCCCGAGAGAAGCATAGAATTTTTAGAACCTACCGAACTAGAAAGATTATTAGCTGCCCCCGATGTTCACAAGCTCAAAGGAATTCGTGATCGAGCTATTTTGGAAACTTTTTTTTCAACAGGCCTCCGCATCAGCGAATTAGTCAGCCTTGATAGGGATACTATTAATCTATCCCATAACGAATTTTCAGTTCGCGGCAAAGGAGATAAGCCACGAGTTGTTTTTCTATCCGATACTGCTAAGATCTGGCTCAAAAAATATTTAGATCAAAGACAAGACAATTTCAAACCACTATTTATCAATCACCCCAAAAAGCCAAAGAAGGGCAAATTACAACAACAAGAAGTTAAAGACATGAATGCCAATAGACTAACGCCTCGCAGTATTCAACGCATAGTAAAAAAATATGCCATGCTAGCTGGTATTAACAAGACTGTCACGCCACATAGCCTCCGCCACAGTTTTGCCACTGATCTGCTACGCAACGATGCAGATATTCGTTCAGTCCAAGCCATGCTTGGCCATGCCAATATTACCACCACCCAAATTTATACTCATGTTACAGACAAGGGTTTGCGAGAAATACACAAGAAGTGTCATAGGAAGAAATAGGGTTGATAAACTCAAGATTTTAATGTAAAATAGTAGTTAATTGTTAACTGTTAAAAGTTAATTGTTAAATAAGCCCTCGTAGCTTAACCGGATAAAGCAGGACCCTTCTAAGGTCAAGACTGCAGGTTCGAGTCCTGCCGAGGGCAGTCGTTAAAAACACTAAAAATATAAAAACAACCTCTTAACTTATTTTTATATTTTTAAGTTTTTAGATTTTTAAACGCGGGTCGTTAGCTCAGCCGGTAGAGCGCCTGCCTCTTAAGCAGGAAGTCACAGGTTCGATCCCTGTACGACCCAAAGTCAAATTTAGCCTCTTACTTGCCCGCCGGAGTGAACGAAGTGAACGAAGGCGGGAGCAGGAAGGTCAAGAATTTTAAATCAAAATTCTTGACGGTTCGATCCCTATACGACCCAAAGTCGAATATAATATTAAAAAGTCATTTAAATCATGCAAATAGAATACGAAGCAACATTTCAAAATATTGACAAAAAATTGATTAGACAAAAGCTAAAAAAAATAAAGGCCAATTTAGCTCGGCCAGAATTTTTGCAGAAAAGAATTGTTTTTAATCTTCCAAAGGGACATGAAATTAATGGCGGATGGGCAAGAGTTAGAAACGAGGGGGATAAGATTACAATGAGCATAAAAATCATTGACGGTTCTAGCATTAAAGATCAAAAAGAAATTTGCCTGCAAGTTGACAATTTTAAAGAAGCAAAAAGTCTCTTAGAAATTTTGGGCTGTAAAACAAAAGCGTTTCAAGAAAACACAAGAGAGCTCTGGAAACTGGACAGCGTAGAAATAACTATCGATGAATGGCCGTTTTTGGATCCATTTGTAGAAATTGAAGGAAAGTCAGAAAAAGCAGTAAGGCTCGTTGCTCAAAAACTTGGATTTGATTACAAAAAAGCTCTGTTTTGCGCTGTTGGAAAATTATACAGCAAGAAATACAACTTATCCGAAGATGTAATAAATAACAAAACTCCGAAAATAACTTTCAATATGCAAAACCCCTTTATTAATAATAAAAAGAGTGCTAAGCATTAATACAAAAATTTACCGTCGTCTCTTCTTAATTTTTAACGGCTATTATCGACGAAAGTAGCCGTTGAAATCGCTTATTCAAGCCATCCTCAAATAAAGCTTGACAGGCTTTATCAATTGGCTATACTGTTAATAACTACAAACAACTTAAATATGAATTACAAAAACCACCAAATTGAACAGCGGCTCAAGACATAGCGTATTTTTTTAAATATGTAAATTCTTAGCCGCGGCAACGCGGTTTTTTCGTCAGCTAACAGTTAGCAACTAACAGCCAATAGAAAATAATTCTATTTGCCAGTAGTTATTAGCTATTAGCTAATTTGAACATTAACAATTGAATATAAATAAAGGTTAACAAAAAAAATTGCATTCACAAACTGCTAGTCGATTTAAATAAGAGTATATGGTGGATGCCTTGGCTAGTTAAGCCGAAGAAGGACGTTGCAGCCTGCGATAAGCCTCGGGAAGGTGGCAAGCAACCTTTGATCCGGGGATGTCCGAATGGGGAAACCCATCCTGCATTTATGTAGGATATCTCTTGCCTTTGGCATAGAGAAGGAAACCCAGCGAATTGAAACATCTTAGTAGCTGGAGGAAAAGAAAACAAAAGTGATTTCCTTAGTAGCGGCGAGCGAACGGGAAATAGCCCAAACCGTAACTTAGTTATTAGTAACTATTTATAGTTATTAGTAACTGATGAACGGGGTATGGAGCAACCATTATGTAAAATTGAGAAGTTAGTCAAAAGAGCCTGGAAAGGACTACCATAGAGGGTAATAGTCCCGTAGACAAAAACAACTCAACTTACGGTTGTTTTCCTGAGTAGCACGACCTAAGTGGAATTTCGTGTGAATATAGGAGAACTATCTCTTAAGGCTAAATACTTAACTAGACCGATAGTGAACTAGTACCGTGAGGGAAAGGTGAAAAGTATCCCGATAAGGGAGATGAAATAGAATCTGAAACCATATACTTACAAGGAGTCAGAGCCGTGCTTCGCACGGAACTTCTGAATGAAATCCTAAATTACAAACAACAAATCCTAGACAAATTCCAAATAACAAATTCAAAACACGTCGAATTTGAAATTTGAAATTTAGGATTTGTGCTTTGTTTGTAATTTGGAATTTGTAATTTGGAATTTCCGTGCGTAGTATGGTGATGGCGTGCTTTTTGTAGAACGAGCCAACGAGTTAATATATGTTGCAAGGCTAAGTCATTATCTGATGAAGCCGCAGGGAAACCAAGTTTTAAAAAGCGTTCAGTAACATATATTAGACCCGAAACCAGTTGAGCTATCCATGGCCAGGGTGAGTCTTGCCGAAAGGCAAGAGGAGGCCCGAACCGACTCGCCGTGCAACACGAGCGGATGAGTTGTGGATAGGGGCGAAAAACCAATCGAAACTGGAAATAGCTGGTTCTCCTCGAAATAGCTTTAGGGCTAGCCTTTTTCATATTTCCGGGGGTAGAGCACTGGATGGAAGAGGATGGTTTATACCTACCTCTCCCAATCAAACTCCGAATACCGGAATATTATTTGAAAAGGAGTCAGACTATGGGGGCTAAGCTCCATAGTCGAAAGGGAAAAAGCCCAGATTATCATCTAAGGTCCCTAAATATATGCTAAGTGGGAAAGGATGTGTGATGACCCAGACAATTAGGATGTTGGCTTAGAAGCAGCCATCATTTAACGAAAGCGTAACAGCTCACTAATCTAGTCGTCATGCGCCGAAAATATAACGGGGCTAAGCATATTACCGAAGATATAGACCGTGCTTCGCACGGAACTTCTGAATGAAATCCCAAGTTGATTACAAATAACAAATCCAAAACACGTCGAATTTGAAATTTAGGATTTGTAATTTGCCTGCCTGCCGGTAGGCAAGGTTTGAAATTTGGTGTTTATAATTTGGAATTTCCATGCGTAGCATGGTGGTAGAGGAGTATTCTATGGGCGATGAAGCTAAACTGTAAGGTTTAGTGGAGCGTATAGAAACAAGAATGTTGGCATGAGTAACAAAAATTTTGGTAAAAAACCAAAACACCGATAGTCCAAGGTTTCCTAGGCAATGATAGTCATCCTAGGGTTAGTCGATCCTAATCTTTTACCAGAAGTGGTACCGGAGATGGACAGCAGGTTAATATTCCTGCACTATTTTATGCGCTGATATTTTGTGACATGCTTTATTAGATTAGGTGTGTTTCGGTTATACACATCCCAGACCGCACCTCACTGCGGTTCGGTGTAGAAATTCCAAATTACAAATCCCAAATACCAAACAAATTTCAAATCACAATTTTAAAATTCGTCGTTGACGATTTAAGATTTGTAATTTGGAACTTGTTTGAAATTTGATGCTTGTAATTTGGGATTTCCACCCGAGCGTAGCGAGGTGTGGTTAGGGAAAGGGTGCGGTTCGCCAATCCCAATCTAGTTAAAAGAAGCATCTAGAAAAGCAAAATATTTTAGCATAAGATATTCGTACCAAAACCAACACAGGTGGACGGGTGTAAGAGCACCAAGGTGTCCGGAAGAACCTTCGCCAAGGAACTCGGCAAAACAGTGTTCGTAACTTCGGAATAAGAACTGCCAGCACCATTTTGCGTTTAAAAAAAATCATTAATTTACAAAGAAATATTAATTCTCTGTAGATTGATAAATTTAAACACAAAATGGTGCTGGCCGCAGCGAACGACTCCAAGCGACTGTTTATCAAAAACATAGGTCCCTGCTAACTCGTAAGAGGATGTATAGGGGCTGATGCCTGGCCAGTGTTAGAACGTTAAGGTGATCCCTGCAAGGGGTGATCCGAAGCGCTAATGAACGCCGGCGATAACTATAATCGTCCTAAGGTAGCGAAATTCCTTGTCGGGTAAGTTCCGACCTGCACGAATGGCG
>CAYSJE010000027.1:0-8113 GCA_964431345.1 uncultured Candidatus Saccharibacteria bacterium | reverse complement strand
CAAGGCAAAGAAAGCTTTGTCAAAGGGTGCTGGTAAATTGATTGGCATGGGTACGGGGGGGTTGATTACAGGCGAGGATATTGAAAATTACCGCAAGAGCGGTTCTGCCAAGAAGGCTTTGATGCAGAAAAATTTGGTGCCGTTGGCGGCTAGGGCAGCTTCGGCAGTGATGCCATTTGCGGCTCCAGCGTTCATGGTAGCTGAGAGGTTTATGCCATCTATTTCAGCCGCAGATATTGCTAATAAAACTAAGCAGTTTAGAGATACCAAGGGTAATGTCAAGGATAAAGTAAAAAGTTTATTTAAGAAAGCAGCTGAAAATGAAACAGAGCCGGAAGCTTCTGAAGCAGATGCCGGGTTGGGTGAGATGGCAGGGGGAGATGCGGATGCATCTGGGGCTCAGCCAAAAATGGCTGAAGGTGGTGAGGGTGGCGGTGCAGGAGATCTTGGAGGTGCTGGTGAAGGTGGGGGTGCAGGTATTCCGACTGGTTCGAAGAAGCCCAAAAAAGCTCCGAGCTCCAATGTTCCTAAGGCCGCTCAGCCAGATAGCTCAGCTAGCAAAGGGGACAGAGCCAAGATGAATGAACTGAATGCTTCTCGCGAATCAGGTGGAGGTGGCAAAGGAAAATCACCAGCCAAAGGTAAGATGAACAAAATTAAGGCAGCCAAAAAAGTAATGGGAAAAGCCCCGGGAGGTAAGCAAACTTCTGAAGTGCTGGAAAAGGTGTTCGATGTTCTATCTTTTATTGGTGCTCCTTTCTTTGAAGGTATGTCTTGGTCTTGGATTAATATGAAACTGTCGGAAGGGGCTAATAAAAAAAACATAAGACTTGTTATTCTTCTAATCATTTGGATTCCAACAGTATACATAGTTATCTTGAGTATTATTCTCGTAATCATTGATGCAGCAATTCCAGATGTATTTAATCCATTAATTAAAGTCGTGATATGAAAATAGGCCGTCTAAAAAAAATAATAGCGAGTGGAGTGGTAAGCGGATCAATGCTAGCACTCGTGTTTTTTCTTTGGTGTATGCCGGTAGATGTTCAGGCGCAAACAGCTGAGCAAACTTTGACTCATGGCGATATTAATATCGCTTCTGATAGAGATGTAGTTTATTGGGACATTTATGAAAATTTGCCGGCAAATAATGCCATTACTACAGGGAAGCTTACTTTTGATGTAACAGGAATAGATGATGATGATTTTGATTTCGAATACCCGAAGCTTCATCTCATGGGAATGGTGGATCGAGGGCAAGGAGTGGATATTAATGCTCGTAGCTATTGGTTGCAAGTGCGTAAGAATATTTCTGAATATAGAGATGTTCTTGGCCAGATTACTATAAAAGGAAGAGAAAATTGCGATTGGTTTGGAGATATAGGGAGTCGTGCCTATGAGAATACCTGGGATCCTGACGAAACCTATAGCGCGACTTTAGAATGGAATAACACAACAGCTACTTTTTCTATTCAGGGCGGTGATGGGCTAGATTTAACGGTTGATACGCCGCTACCAAGTAAATTTTCTGCAGTACAGCAGGCCATATTCTTTGGTAGTCCTCCATCTAGTCTAGGTTACTCGGCTGAACCAGCTCAGTATAGCAATATCAAATTAGAAGCCTATGAGTTAACTCCGTCAATTGAGCTGGAAGCGAAGCCATGTTCAGTTGATGAAGAGGAAGAGGAGGATGAAGAGGAAAGACCGGTCGGAGCAGACGCAGATGATCCATATGATGACCCTAATAATCCCTATGATAATTGTGCCTGTGTTTCTTTGGACGATGGGGCGATTCCTTGTGAAGACGAGAAGAAAGGTGACAGTAGCTTTGATTTGGGAGATAGTCCTTTTGGGCTAGGTATAGATTGGGACAAAGATACAGGGATTTCAGTTGGGGTAAGGACACATTGGTTGTTAGATTTAGTACTCGAGCAGTTGTCACAGTCAATGGATGAGGAGGTTGTGAAACCATCTTTGGATATAAATTTTTCTCCCCCAGCAGCGACCCAAGGTGATACGGTAACTGCCATGGCGATTGCCCAAGGGTTTCAGACAAATGTGAGTAAAATGGGGTTTAATTGGTGCTTAACTCAGGGAGATAATGGTTATACCAAATCTTTCAATGAAACACTTGCCAATGGCAATACTAGTCAGGCAGAAGTGGTTGGCACAAAGGATTGGGCTAATGGTGGCTGTTGTTCACCTTTAACTCGAAGTACAAATGGCGATGATTCAGATAATGATGGTATGGCTGATGACTGGGAAAGAAGATTTTTCTTAGGCGAGACACTTAATGGGGTAGAAATTACAGAGGACAATGTTTTAGCAATGGTTCAGCCTGATCAAGATGTTGACCATGATGGTTTTCGAGCGATTCAATTTGAAAATCAAGACGAACAGTTTATGACGGCTTCCCCAGGATTAGAGTTACAAGACACAGGTCACACTTTTTATGCTCCAGGAGCAGATGAGCTATTCACGAATGCGGAGGAGTACATAGTTGGCACTGATCCACTGAATGGAGATACCGATGGTGATGGGAGGGGGGATGAAATGGATTATCTTGGAATAGGGGCCATATCTTTTCCATATGAAATAGAATTAGCACCTGGTCCCGGGACTTATGGTTATTTAGTAACTGTTTCTGCAATTGGGATTAATAATAATAAGCTAGTTGGTATCGCTGCTCGTAGTAGGCGTTATGATATTTCTGAAGGTGAGCCACTTGGGATTTCTTTGATAAGTGATCCAAGCTATATATCTTTGTCTGAAACAGGGGAAGAAACTTCTATCACTGTAGAAGCGGATGTAGCTGGGGGAGATGTTAACGAAGAAGACTTGCTTTACAATTGGCAATTTGATGGAGAGCCAGTTTGTGAAAAACCTGGTTTCGAATCATACTGTGATGTGGGTAAGAGCACTATAAAAATAGGTGGCGATGGAGAGGTTAGTTTACTAGATTTGCCAGGTATAGATGGAGATCTAGGTAATTTAGAATTTGGATCAAATTATCGTATTGGGGTTATAGTGACAGATCCACTTAGTCGACGAGTTGCTCAGCAAGTGATTTCTCTACCGGTCGTTTCTGCCCTAACACTGACAACAGCTTGCGAAATTGGAGAAGAAGACACGAGGACTATCCCGGCTGGTGGGGTTGAGCCTGTTGGTGTTTGCATCGCCCAAATAATAGAAGGTAGTGATCTGGATATAATTAATACAAATTTCCAATGGTATGTTGATGGTGTAGTTGACCAAGAACAATCAGGACAAGGGAAATCTTTGTACAGTTTACTTTTTACAGGAGAGGCCAATGACACTGTCAGGATTACGGTAGATCTAAGCAGTACTAATAGCGGGGATTCGCTGGGTATAGCCGAGCGGACTTTTACTGCGCAGGGTCCGCGTATAGAAATTACTGAGCCAGAAAGTCAGCCGATGAGTTCTGGTATAGGTCCAAAAGATAGAGTTGTTCATGGTTTGCCTGGAGCGAGTATCCACTTTGAAACAGCCGTTTATAATTTCCCTGATTCAACAAATTTTGACTATGAATGGGAAGTCAATGATAGAAGTGCCCAAGGAGAGTCTTTTATCTATGAGGTTCCAACCAATTCTAATATTGGAGAATCATATGAAGTCTCTGTGATGGTTAGGGGAGTTGCTGATGGCAATGTATATGACGCCTTTGCTGTGGTGACTTTGGTAGTAGGAGAAGCTCCCGCAGTAGCGGGTGCGAATAATTTCTGGACACAGGGTTTAGCACGAGTTGCGAATTTTATTCCTGAGCATTTCCGTTTGGCTTTAACTATAATCGGTGCTTTCTTTTTGATAGGGGGAATCGTTTATGCATTTTTTAGATTTGCTAAGCCAATTTCTATCTAAACAAGAAAGATGAAAAAAGGGTTAACATATTTAATACTTATTAGCAGCTTTTTTATAGCCGCGTTTTTTGCTTTGCCAGAAGCGACAATGGCTCAAGGATGGTCAGGTAATTGTAGTTTAACTATGCCTTGTCCTGGACTAATTTATGGGGATGGTCGATTTGATATTGAAGGGTTTCATCCCACTTCTGCAGAAGGCCACGCCTTTTTTAGTAGTAAAGATGCTGGGCTAGCTAATCTGGATGTAGCCCAAGGACGACTAGCCTTTGATGTTAAGGGGCTTAATGTTGAGACAATTCCTGAAAACAGTCTTTATTTTGCGCATATTCACAGGATGCCTTGGAACGGTTGTAAAGACGATTTTTGGTTTACTATGAAATTGACTGGGCAGGATCCGTTAGGAACAGTTGGTTCGGATATCTGGGCTCAGGGATTTGATTTTTCAGTCAAAAATTTTGGGGTTAGACAGCAGGGATACCCAGGTGACTGGCATCATGTAGAAATCAATTGGGACAATACAGGCTGGACAGCGACTATTGATGGAGTTGGTTCTGTGAGGGGAGAGTTAGTGTATGATCTCGTTCCTCGGGTAGAAGAAATTATGATTGGAGTTGGTGCAGAAATCAACGAGGAAAGGAATCCAGTGAGTGAGCCAGAAAATATTCCTCCTTGGGGATTTGGTTTGTACGATGTTTCTGGTCAAGGTGGAATAGACGTTGCTTATAGAAATCTGGAATGGAATTTTAGTTCTGGAGATACTCACAATCCAAATGCTAAAGACAGTGAATTCTGTGAAGAGAATCCACTCGATGATCCGCTTAATCCCTATGATACTTGTTCGTGTCACGGGATTCCAAATATAGAGGAAGAAGCTTGTGAAGATACGGTTAATAAAGGGGACAAAGAAAAGCCGAATTATTTACGTAATTTCCCATTTGGGTTTGACGGTGGGGTGATGGATTGGTATTGGACGCTGAAAGATATGGAAAAAGAAATGAATACGAAAAATGAGCAAACTTCAGCTGATCCTGATATTCTAATTGAAATAGCACCTCCGGCTGCACAGGAAGGTGAAATTGTTACGGCGATTGCGGCACCAATGCAATATCGTTCGCGTATGACTAATATGTATATAAGTTGGTGTCGAGTAGACAATGACGTTGCTTACCCAATGAATACGATAGTGGCTGGTGGACAAGCAATGCCAGAATTGACCCAGCCAGATTTGACCTGGGAAGAAAAAGGTTGTTGTCAGCCACTGACTCGAATTCCAGAAGTTGATACAGACAATGATGGTATGGATGATAATTGGGAGATGGAAAAATTTGTGGGACGAGGTGATGGGCAATATCAATCAATTCAGGATGTTTTGCCCAATGCAGATCCGGATGCTGATGGATATTATGCAGATAGATTTAGAAATGAGAATGATCAAATAATGACTGCGACCCCATATTTTATTGATGCTTTAGGGAATATTTATCCGACAGGAGAAGAAAGTGCCCTCTGGACAAATATTGAGGAATACATAGCAGATACTGATCCTATGAATGGAGATACCGATGGTGATGGCTATGCTGACGAGATGGATTTTATTGGCGTTGGTCAAATGCAATATCAGTTCACTATTGATAAACCCGCGGGTCCAAATGGATTCTATGATATCTCGGCTTCCGTGGTTGGCGTTAATCAGTCAAAAAAAATTGGTTTAGCAGCCGATAAGAAGCGAATGTTTATCGGTACTGGTGAAAGTATGCAAGTTGCTCTACGAGCGAGTAGCGGGGTAATGACACTTGATGATTCTGTTCCTCTTAATATCAATGTGGTTGTTGGGGGAAGTGATGAAAGCCAAAACAATTTAGATTATCAATGGTTTTTCAATGGTGAGAGTGTTTGTGATGATTTGTTTCCAGAATTATGTGATGTTGGTCAAAGCAGTCTAATTCTAGGTGAGGGTGGGATTAGTTTTCTAGATTTACCACCAGTAAATTCAACTGAGTATACTTTCAAAGTCGTCGTGACATCACCAGCAACAAGAACTCAAGGTGAAGCATCTCTTACTTTGCCAATGTCAAATTTGGCTATGCTTTCAACCATTGGCTGCCATGGGCAGACAGAAGAAATTACGACTGTTCCAGCCAATGGAGAAATTCCGGTGTATGTTTGCCTGGCAGAAATAGCAGAATTCACTGAATTAGGATTAGGAAATTTGAATTTCATCTGGGCAAAAGATGGAATAACAGACAATGAACAATCAGGTTTAGGCAAAACCGATTATGCTTTGCTTGCAACTGAGCCAGCTGGAGAGAGTCATACATTGTCATTGCGGGTGAAGGATGCGAATAATGCAAAAGAACTGTTGGGAGCTGAGCAGGTGTTTGAGATTGAGGGACCAACAGTAGAGATTATTGAGCCTGAAAGTAGTTTTGAATATAGTGATAGTGAAACACCAGAAAATTCGCGTTATGTCGTAGTCGGGGTCGGAGATGAGATTACTTTTCAGGCAGAGTTTAGAAATTTTAGTACTGTCTCTGGGTTCAACATTGCTTGGCAAGTAGATGGCGAAGATATTCAGGGTGGTTATGTTCCAGAAAATATTGATAGCTTCACATTTGGTGTCCCTGAAGATGCGATTGCTGGCGATGAATATAATCTAATTCTAATGGTAAGCTCTGCCGATATCAATCATCCAGAAGAAGACCTTGATTCGATAAATGTTTTGGTGGGGGAGGCAGGAAGTCAACTCGGTCAAAACAAACCATTCTTTGAAACCCTCGCCGCGGCCTTTATGCAAGTCCCAGATATCTTTGTAGGGGTTATGAAATACGCAGCGATTTTAGCCGGCGTGTTCTTCCTTCTAATATTCATTTATCCGAAATTTGCCCGCTATAGCAATCGAAAATAATTATTCATGAAGAGCTTATTTGTATATATTCTAGTCCTGTTTTTTGTGGTAAGTACTGCGGTTTTTCTTTTCCCAGGATCAGCGGAGGCAGAAGAATGGGAACTTGATTGCTCTCTTACTGATCCAAATCAGTGTCCCTTTCTAACTTTGAAAAATGGAGAAATAACTCCTGAAGGTTTCAAAAGTACAGCGATAGGTTCATTTGTTTCTGTCACAAATCGTGATTTTAGAATCGAATCACTTGATGTGGCGCAGGGAGAATTTTCCTTCAAGGTGAAAGGCTTGGATAAGCTAATTGGCGATGAACATTTCAGAAATTATTTAGGCCTAATGCATTATGATCCTTGGACAGGATGTAAAACCGATTTCACTTTCAAGTTTACCTACAGAAATTTTCCCCCAACAGCTCCGCCATTCAGCCATCCCTGGTATGTTTGGATGCAGGATTTTGGGCCGCTGGAATGGGTGGGATTAGATCAATCGGATATAGATGATGGTTGGTATGAATTTTCGGTCTCATGGGCAAACGGAACTTGGCAAGGTAAAATTAAAGATCTAGAAAGTGGTCAAGAATGGGAGAAGGGGGATATTGTTTGGTGGGATTTGACGCCCCGCTCTGACCCTGCCGGAACAATGAATGTTTGGCTAGGTTCAGCTGATTCAGGGGTTGTTGGGCCATATGATCCTACTGCTTCGAGTGTCCCCCCGGGGTTTCTTTGGAAGGATTTGCATTTTAAATTTTTAGATGGAAATACTGATAATCCAAATGCACAGGATACAGAATTATGTGAGGATGACGAAACTCAAGCAAGGGAGAAACTAAATCCTTGCGGATGTATACAATTAGATAACCCAGAAGCAGCCCCGTGCTCTGAGGCTTTGGCTGATGATGAACCAACGTTAAATGACAAAATGATGATGTGGTATCATTTTCAGTTTGGTTTTTTGTGGGGACTCAAAGATTTTACCGAGTATTACCTTTTCAAACAAGATAACGAAATGAGTGAGCCTCCACTTGTTACAGTGCAGGCAGCCACATCTGGATTGCAACCGGGGGAGAAAGCAATTTATATTGCCTCACCAGAGCAGTACCGAAGTAAATTCCAAAACTTATATTTTTCTTGGTGGGTTCAGGATAGCAACACTGGGCAGAGAATTTCTTACAACCCAATTATCGCTGGTGGGCAATTAGCTGAGATAGCAAATAAGCAGGCGCCGACAGGGGCTGGTCTAGGTTGCGATTGGCTTACACGTCGTCCAGCCAAAGATGAAGACAATGACGGTATGGATGATTATTGGGAAGACACACATTTTGCTGGGCGAACAATCG
>CAYSJE010000026.1:415-8114 GCA_964431345.1 uncultured Candidatus Saccharibacteria bacterium | reverse complement strand
GAAGAATGGTTGCATAAACACCAAAAAAACTAAATATGGTTTTCCCCTAATTTCTGGACAGCTGTATCCTGGGGAAACTGGTTCTGGTAAAATTATTGATGCTGTCAAAGAGCAGGCCCTAAAAGACAAAAAAGATATAGCAATTATAGATTCTTCGCCAGGAACAGGATGTCCGGTCACGGCGGCTCTTCGAGATGTCGATTATGTGATTTTGATAACAGAACCTTCTCCTTCGGGTTTTCAGGATTTGAAAAGAGTTTTGGAAGTAGTAAATCATTTTCGCATTGAGTATGGTATAGTGGTTAACAAATGGGATATTCATAAGCCCCTGGCTGATAAGATCGAAGCCTGGGCAGGCACGCAGAAATACCTGGGAAAAATATCTTATGACAAAAACATTATGAAAGCAATCGGGAATTTGCAGCCTATACCTGAATCACCACTTCCTGCTAACGATGAAATCCTAAATATTTTCAATAATCTGATAAGTAAAAAAATCTTTCAAGTTAATACAAAAAAATGATTGTAAAAAAATTGAGTGAAGCTGGTCGGGTATTGCCAAAAGAAAAAGCCCAGCGAATGAAATCTGGGTATGTTATTTTGGATCCTCAGGAAGAAATCGGGGAGCACATAACAGATCAACGCGAAGAATTAATCGTATTTTTAGAGGGGCAAGCTAAGGTTGTATCAGAAGGGGAAGAGGCGAAAATTGAGGCGCCGGCTGTTGTTTACATAGAACCGGAAAAGAAACACAATGTGGTTAATATTGGAGAAGATAAGTTGAAATATGTTTATACTGTTGCTTTTGTTTAGGTTTCTCTGTATTCACAATTAAATTTTGAATACTATGAAAGTTTTAAAATTTGGGGCAGTTTGGTGCCCGGGGTGTTTTATTATGAAGCCTCTCTGGGAAGAAATTGAAAAGGAGGACTCAGGATTGCAGACAGAATATTTTGACGCTGATACTAATACTGATTTGATGAAGAAATATGGTATTAGTGATTTGCCCTGCTTTATTTTTCTAAACAAAGAAGGTGTCGAAATAGATCGTTTGGTGGGAGAAGTAGACAAAGAAAAAATTATGGATTTGGTGAACAAATATAAAAACTCATGAAAAAGAAGTTTCTAATAGTATTATTGCTAGTTATATGTTTTCTGATTGTCGGTGGAAATTCAGTTCTGGCTAGTTCTGAAAAAGTGAATTTAACAGTATTCACTAGTAAGGGCTGTCCTCATTGTGTAGCTGAGGTTGAATTTTTGAGTGATTTGCAAGCTGAATTTCCGGATTTGGAGATTATGGCATTAGAGGTTTCCCAGAATTCGGACAATATCCAATTATTTACAGATGTGGGAAGGGAACTAGGAATCGATGTCGGGAGTGTTCCCTTAACTGTTGTTGGGGAAAAGTATCTAGTAGGGTTTGGTGAAAATACTACTGGTCCCAAAATCATTGCTTTGGTTGAAAAATGCCAAGCTGATGGTTGTTCAGATATCGTGGGAGAGATAGTTGAAAAGAATAATTACTCTCTCGAGGAATCGGTGATTGTCAAAAGCTCTAAGGATAATTTAGTTTCGGAAAAAAAGGATAAGTCTTCTGATTCAGAAACCGTGTCAGTTCCCATTTTAGGTGATATTGATACCAAAAATGTATCACTTGCGTTGGTTACGGTTGCGATTGCGGCGGTAGACGGATTCAATCCTTGTGCGATGTGGGTTTTGCTCTTTTTAATAACATTGCTTTTGGGTCTCAAGGATCGCCGTAAGATGTGGTTTTTTGGGATAGTGTTTCTGGTAGCTTCGGCCTTTGTTTACTTTCTGTTTCTATCCGCTTGGCTCAATATATTTCTTTTTATCGGTTCTCTCTTTTGGGTGAAGTTAATAGTTGCCGGCGTAGCGATTTTTGGCGGTATATATAGCTTGCGTGATTTCATTGTAAGCAAAAACAGTGGTTGCAAAGTTACTGGACAGAAACAAAAAGGCAAAATAGTCGGATATTTTCAGAAAGTTGTTAGTTCAAAAACACTTTGGTTTTCGGTTTTGGGATTAGTGGCGTTGGCCTTTTTGTTAATTTGATCGAGCTTGCTTGCTCTGCCGGTTTACCGGCAATCTTTTCGAGTATTTTGGCTCAGAATGATTTGCCTACTTACCAGTATTATCAGTATTTGTTGTTGTATGTCGCGATATTTTTGTTAGATGACATAATAATATTTTCATTGGCAATGATGATGCTCAAGGTTACTGGTATTAGTACGAAGTACCGTCGGGTTTCTGCACTAATTGGTGGTCTTATCATGTTATTTATCGGTTTGGCAATAATCTTTTTTCCTGAACTATTAGTGTTTGGGTAAGGGTTTTATCTAGTGCTTTCAGTCTCATGTTGTCGCCAACCCCTCAATTCCACGACAAACTGGTTCTAACTTGACCTCGCGAGGTCCACCATCCTACGCCACTTTGTGACTTCGGATGGCAGGCCAGATAAAATCCGCCTAGAGGGGCGAGTTTTTATTTCAGATCTTTTCGTGATATGATTCATGGGTTAAAGACTTCTAATTTACTAAAGCAAAGTATGAAAATAGCTAATAAAAATATAATAGTAACCGGTGCTGGTAGTGGTTTGGGGCGGGAGTTGGTACTTAATTTGCTAGCCAAAAACGCTAAGATTGCCGCGTTGGATATCAATGAAGAAGGATTAGTTAAAACTACCGAACTTGCTTCAGGTAATAAAAACAATATTAAAATTTACGTAGTGGACATAACTCGTAAGGAAGAGGTTGAGTCGTTCACTAACAAGGTTGTAAAGGATTTTGACGTTATTGATGGGATTATTAATAACGCCGGCATTATTCAGCCTTTTCTAAAAATCAACGATTTGGATTACGCTTCAATTGAGCGGGTCATGAAGGTGAATTTTTTTGGAGCTCTGTATTTAACTAAGAGTTTTCTGCCGCATTTGCTAAAAAGGCCGGAAGCGCATATTGTTAATGTTTCAAGTATGGGTGGATTCTTGCCGGTTCCGGGGCAAAGTATTTATGGTGCATCCAAAGCTGCAGTCAAATTGATGACGGAAGGTCTTTATTCTGAGCTTCTAAATACAAATGTGCGAGTTAGCATTGTCTTGCCAGGAGCTATGGCGACAAATATTACAGTCAACTCGGGCATTGAAATCCCCTCAGGTGCTAGTAATAATGAAAGCAATTCTTTTAAGGCGCTATCGGCGGTGAAGGCTGCGGAGCTTGTCGTTAATGGAATGAAGAAAAATGCCTTTAGAATCTTAGTTGGTCCGGATGCAAAATTTATGGATTTTATTTATAGACTGAATCCAAAATATGCTACTAGATATATTTATAAGAAAATGAAATCTCTTTTACCCGAATAGAATTATGAAATTTTTTCAAACAAGTTTAATTGCAGTTTTAGGTTTGGCTCTAATTATTATTGCTGGCTGTGGTTCTAATTCGCTAAACTCTTCTGGCGAAGAAATTGAGCTAGAATCGGGAGAATTTGTAGGAAAAGCTGGTGGTACTGGCGAGGACGCTAATATTGTTTTTCTGCATCATAGTACGGGTGAAGTGATTTGGGACGGGGGAGTTCCTGAATGGATCGAAGATTATAATAGTGAAAATAATACAGACTATGCGATTACTGAGCAAGATTTCCCAACAGACCAATATACCTGGGAGAATTTTCCTTATGACTATTGGAATATTTGGGTGGATTATGCGGGGGAGAAATCTTATCGGGGTCAGCCGACACTAGAAATGCTTAGTGAAGATTATGATGTGATAGTTATGAAGCATTGTTTTCCAGTTAGCCAAATTGAATTTGATTATGGAGAGGCAAATGTGAATTCTTCTGACAAAACACTAGAAAATTATAAGCTGCAATATGAAGCACTAAAAACCAAAATGCGTGAGTTTGCTGATACTAAATTCATTGTCTGGACGGGAGCAGCTTTACTTAAATCAGAAACAGATACAGAGGCAGCTGGGCGGGCTCAAGAATTTTTTGACTGGGTGAAGAATACTTGGGACGAGCCAAATGACGATATTTTTGTCTGGGATTTTTATGAATTAGAGACAGAGGGTGGGTTGTATTTGAAAAATGCTAACGCTGAAGGTGATTCTCATCCCAATGCAAAATTTGCCAAGAAAGTAGCTCCATATTTCGGACAGAGAATAGTTGATGTGATTGAAGGGCGTGGAGATGAGAGCAGTATTACTGGAGAATAAATAACCAAAAAACCGACCCAATCTTTTGTAACAGGGCGATTAATTGATACTGATCAAATAGTTGTTCGGGCAGCTTACAGAGATTACTAATTAATCGATCATTAACCTAACTAATAACGAAAAAGAACCATGGGCTTGGTGTTTTAGTATGAGGGTGATCTGATTTTAGAAAACCATGCAATCATTTACCATATTCGTCATAGTATTTATCCTACTGCTATTCGCAGCGGCGTTTTTTATGGGTGGGAATGGGTATGATAGTTTTGAAGAATTGGATGCTAGTTTGAAGAGTCAGATTGAAGAGTTTCAAAAATAGTAAAATAGAAAATCATTTAGCCACGGGCTTTAGCCCGTGGTGAAGAAAACCAAAATGATCCTTAGCAAGATTCACAAATTACATCACCGAGCGCGGCGTAAGAAATCTTCTTATAAAGTAGTTTTTAGTATGGTGATTTTTTGGGCGATGCTGATCGCCATTTTTTCATATGTTTTCCCTGTATTTATTGAGCAGCAATTGGGCAGTCTGTTTCTGGTTGGTGTTGTGACTTCTATGACTAGTCTGATTTCTCTTGTTACTAATATACCCTTTGGTTTTCTGGCTCATAGAACAACTTTGCGAAAGTTACTAGTGGTGGCTTCCTCTGTTTTTGTTGTAGTATGTACTCTGGCGTTTTTTGCTGAAAGTGCGCCGTTCGTTATACTTATTTTCATGGCTTTATTGTATGGGACATTTTGGGATTTGTTCGAGATGAGCATCTATTTGGATTTGTTTCGTAGAGTGAAATCAAAAACCTCTGCTCAGGAATTTGCCACTCGTGATATTGTTAAGTCTTCTGGTTTGATTGTTGGATACATTGCGGCTGGTATTCTTCTAGCATTTAATTCAAGTATTGTTTGGCAGGTTTTATTGATTGGCGCAATTATGCTTGTGAGTATGGTTTTTATATTTTTGCGCGAAAAAAGAAAAGAGGAAACAAGTAAGGTAGTATTCTCCTGGCAACATACAAAAAAGGTTTGGAAAGGTTTGCTTAGAAATTCAGGGCTAACGATTCTGTTTATCATGGTTGTTGAAACAATCATTAGTGCGATGTTTTTTCAATTCGCCCCAATTTATTTCCATGATCGCATAGGTGATGTTTTGCCGAGTGATATGTGGGGTGGTCTAATTTTTGCAGCAGCGACAGTTCCGTTTTTGTTACTAGCTCTTCCTATTTCAAGAAAATTGAAACCAAATAAATTTCCCCTAGCTATTTCTCTGGGCATTGCTGTATTAGGGGCTGGGTTTATAGCTTTTTCATTATCTGGGCATTATATTGTAGAATTGATTGTGATGATAGGGGCGTTTGTTGGTCATGTACTTTATTGGCCAGCAGCTGAAGCTTTTTTTCAGCGTTGCTCGGAGCAATCTATTCCTGACAACGAAGGTGAAGATATTGGAATTTTTATGACGGCTCTCAATATTGGCTATTTTCTTGGACCCTTGCTAGGTGGAATATTTTTGTCATATTTAGATTTTCCAGAGGTTATAAGGTTTGGAGGTTTTGTCTTGATAATACTATCAATCTTTGCTTTTATTATACTTAGAACTCCAAAAATGCATGGGAGGGGGTATCTGAAAGTTTAAACTATGAAATTTACTTTACCAAATCCAAATAGTCTTACCGAACGCGATTTCATGCGCAAGATTAATTATATGGCGCATCGAACTCGTCATCAGGCTGATGCTGGCTATATTCGCCGAGCTAAGCCGGGTGGTTCTTTTTATCCGCGATTTCATGCTTATGCAGAACTAGTTGATGGGCAAGTAGAAATCGATTTGCACTTTGATTGGCGTAGGCCGATGCATGTCAAAGAAGCGCGGTGTTCTGATAATACTGGAGATGTGGTAGAAAAAGAAGTGGCTAGAATAAAAGCTTTAGTTCTAAAAATGTCTACTAATTCAAAGCCTCAAGCACAAAATACTTCTCAAAAAAAAGGTTTCTGGGGTAAGTTGTTTGGCTAGCTTGATTAGAAACATAAATTGATATATAATATGAATTAAGCCGTTTGATCCGCTAACTACGGAAATTCTTCTTCGCTAAAGCTTCGAAGAATGCGGCCTAGGAAGAAATTCTGCTTCGCTCAAAGAGCTTCGCAGAACAGTAGAACCTAGCGTGAGTCTGCGTTAAAGATGAATTGAGTGCTTCGGTTAAATACTTAGCTGAAGAACTAAGATGGCACCACGGAGAAATCCGTTCTTAGTTGCACAATTTTTGTGCAGTTGAGAACGGATTTTTGTTTATTAATCATAATGTAGGGACAGAACCATGTCCGATCCCTACAGAATAATTATATGCTACGAACACATACTTGTGGAGAGTTAACAAAAAAAGAAGATAAAAAAGAAGTTACTTTATGTGGCTGGGTTAATTCTAGAAGAGATCATGGCGGATTGATTTTTATTGATCTGCGAGATCGCTATGGTTTGACTCAAATTGTATTTGATCCAGATAATAAAGATGCATTTAAATTTGGGGATGAATCACGTCCTGAATTTGTGCTGCAAATTAAAGGAACAGTAAGACTACGTCCAGCCGAGATGATTAACAAAGACATGAAGACGGGTGGGGTAGAGGTCCTAGTCAGTGAAGTAAAAATCCTAGGAGAATCTAAAACCCCGCCTTTTGAGATTAATGACAAGAAACGTAATCATGCCAATGAAGAATTGAGATTAAAATATAGATACTTAGATTTGCGGCACAAATATTATCAAAATATCTTGATTAAGAGAGATCAATTTTTTCAATATGTCAGAGACTATTTTCATGAGAAAAAATTTGTCGATATTCAGACGCCAATTCTAGCAAATTCAAGTCCGGAAGGCGCCCGAGATTATTTAGTGCCATCAAGAATACACAAGGGCAAGTTTTACGCTCTACCTCAAGCACCTCAGCAGTTCAAGCAGCTTTTAATGGTCGCTGGTATGGATAGGTATTTTCAGATGGCGCCATGCTTTCGAGATGAAGATCCTCGGGCTGATAGACATCCGGGTAGTTTCTATCAAATAGACATGGAGATGAGCTTTGTGACACGCGAAGACTTGTATGAAATCTTAGAGCCGCTATTCAATGAGCTCACCGAAAAATTCTCTGACAAAAAAATAGTCAATAAAAAATGGCCCAGAATTTCTTGGATTGATTCTATGAATAAATACGGTACAGATAAACCAGATTTACGTTATGAATTAGAATTACAAGATTTGACCGAAGTTTTCTCTGATACTAAATTTCAAGTCTTTGCCAAAGCTTTGGAAGCTAAAGGTATAGTCAAGGCTCTCAGAGTCCCCGGCGGAGCAAAATTCTCTCGCAAGCAAATTGACAATCTAACTGAAATGGCTAAAGAAGTTGGGCTAGGAGGCTTGGCCTATATTTCTTATAAAGAAAATAAGACTAGCTCACCTATTCTTAAATTCCTATCTGATGATGAGGTGA
>CAYSJE010000026.1:0-405 GCA_964431345.1 uncultured Candidatus Saccharibacteria bacterium | reverse complement strand
TGGAGATTAAAAAGGAAGCAAAGACGATAAATAGAAAAGACAGGGGCAAAGCAAGGCGATATAGTTTTCTTTGCAGCTGATAAATGGGAGACAGTCTGTAAGGCTTTGGGCAAGGTAAGATCAGAAGTTGCTGCAATTCTAGAATTAGCTGATGATAAAAAAATGGCTTGGGCATGGATCTATGATTTTCCGATGTATTCGATTAGTGAGGTGACTGGTAAACTAGATTTTGAACATAATCCATTCAGTATGCCAGTGGGTGAGGAAAAGGCTTTTGAAACCGATGACCCTACAACTATTAAATCATCTCAATTTGATATAGTAGCGAATGGCTATGAATTAGGTAGTGGCGGTATTAGAAATCACAAAACAGAATTGCTATACAAAGCTTTTGAGATTGCCGGC
>CAYSJE010000025.1:0-8296 GCA_964431345.1 uncultured Candidatus Saccharibacteria bacterium | reverse complement strand
AAGAATAGGAATGAGATAATTTGTCATCAAGTGGAATGCTCACCTTGCTCAGGCAATATATGCGAGCGCAAACCGCGCTGTATAGAATTGATTACGGTAGACGAGGTGAATAAGGCGGTTGATAACATATTGCAAAATTAATCTAGGGTAGCCGCGACCCCGGGGTCGCGGCTACCAGGCTGAATTATGAACTAAATGAGAGATATAACATTAGAAAATTTATTTCTGCGAATAGCTATCACTTTTTTTAGTTGGCTATTGGTTCTGGTTTTGTTTGCTATTTTAGGTTGGTTTAATTTAGCAGCTGTAATTATCATCTCAGCTATTGCAATTGGGCTACTAATATTTTCGTTAATCTATTCTACTAAAAAACTGAAAATCAAAAAGCCTGAAGTTGTAGTCTTGCTGATTATTTTGGGTATTTGTATTTTTGTTGGCCTGTGGCACCATGACTATTTACTAGGACGAGATCCAGTTAGCTACTTTACAGCCAGTTTGCAAATTACTGAGACAGGGTCTCTAAGCTTTACAGATGAAATTGGTAGATCCTTTCATGGTTTATCCCAAATAGGTGAAGATACTTTTACTTCCCAATTCTTACCAGGATACAGTGTTTATTTAGCGGTTTGGTATTTACTGTTTGGAATTGGCGGATTATTTTGGGCTAATACACTACTTCTTGCGCTAGCTTTGTTAGCAATTTATTTTGTTGCTAAGAAACTCTCTACGCATGCAGGCGGCCTGATTGCTATTTTGCTTACAGCGACTTTCTATTCTGTAATCTGGTTTGAACGCAGGTGGACATCTGAAAATTTACTGATGCTGACTATTTTTTCTGCTGTTGCCTGCTTTGTATATGGAGTAAGGAAGCAAAGTCTAGTCTGGTTGCTTTTTGGATTGTTTCCAGCTGTATTTTCTCTGCTAATTAGGGGTGAAGGATTACTATACATTTTTGCCTATATAGTTGCGTTAATTATCGTGCTTCTTTGGTGGCGGAAACAGTTTAATTTCAAAACAAAAGCCTGGGCCTTACTAATTTTACCAATTACTACTTTTTCTGTTTTCCAGATATATACTATGAAGCTTGGTAGCGGCTATGTATTCGAACAAGGCCAGAGTATTTTCAATGCTATTGGTTCTTTATTTGGAAAGCCTGAAGTTATTCTAGGGATGATAGCAGTTTTGGCTCTTGTTTTTGTTTTGCTGTTAATTAGATATATCGCTAAAACTAGATTTAATTCTAATTTCAGTTTTTGGAAATTATATGTAGGGCTATTGGGCTTGGGAATTTTGATCACAGAAATTGGTTTTTATATTTGGTCACATTCCGATCAGGTTTTCATAAAATGGGATTTTTATCGGTCTCAATATGTTCTAGAAGCACTTAGCTACTATTTATTAGCGATTTTCTTTATAATAATTTTTATTGGTCTTTACAAAAGACTTTGGTCGAAGCTTACTTATTTAGTGATTCTACTGACTGCTCCAGCTTTGGTCTTTGTATTAGATCCGTATATTGCTCTCGACCATCCTTGGTTCATGCGTCGCTATGTTGCTATACTTGTTCCAATAGTTTTCATACTAGTGGCTATTACTATTGCTAGGCTGAATCTAAAGAAAAAAACTGCTATTTTGGTAGCAATAATTCTCATAGGAATAAATCTCGCCGTAGCTAGTCCTGTTTTGTTTTTTAGTGAGAATAAAGGTATTAATAAGCAAATTAGTAGTTTAGCTCAAAAATTTGATGACCAGGATTTAATACTAATGACACCTGGTTGGCGTTGGCAACAATGGGCATATTACCTACATTTTTATGAGAACAGAAATTTCCTACCTTCGACAGAAGGATTTGAAGGCGAAAACAAACAAGAACTATTAGATATTATTAATAGTTCAGATAGTATTTATGTTCTGAGTGATAAAAAATTTGGACATCATCCGTGGTTTGATGATAAAGACTTGGAATTTGTAGAGAATATTATATTAGAGTATCCAATGATGACACGCCCTCTCTGGGGTCAAGCAGGCCTTCTAGAAAAAAGTGACGGCGAGGTTGATTTATTTCAGTGGCACAAGAATCTAGAACAATTACCGCCGGATGAAATTGTTCAGAAAAAGATTGAATTACAATTATTCAAAATTAAAAAGTAATGCGTATATTTTGTATCTCACATTCAGCCGTAATAGAGGCTTATCAGGAAAAATACGAATTTTTGGCGAATGAATTTAATAATGAAGTTGTTCTAGTGACTCAGAAAAAACGTAGCGAAGGTGGCGGGAATATTGTCGAAGCCAAAGACAGAAAGGTTGCCAAATTAGAGGTGAAAGTTTTAGGTAGTATTTTTTCTAATAGTTTGCGTCGGCATCGATATTTTTCTCTTAGTTCTCTCGTCTGTAAATTCCAGCCCGACATTATTTATGCCGAAAATGAGCCACAAGCGGAATCAACTCTCCAGGCGTATAAACTAGCTGATAAGCTAGGAGCTAAGTTCTCATTTTTTACTTGGGAAAATATAGAGCAAATCTACACTGGCAGAAAGAAGAAAATTGAAGAGGTAATCTTAAAAAATTCTGACGCGGCAATTTCTGGAAATAGTGAAGGTAAGCAAATCCTGCAATCACAAAAATTTACCAAGCCGATCGCTGTTATTCCGCAATACGGAGTAAGTCCAGATATATTTAAGCCTATCGATGTTTCTGGCTGGCGAGAGAAGCTGGGTACTAAAGATAAATTTGTACTTGGCTATATTGGCCGCCTACTTCCTGAGAAAAATATAGCTTCTATTCTTCAGACACTTAAGCAATTACCAGGAGAAATCGTTCTGCTCATAATTGGTAGCGGCCCCGAAGAGGATGAATTAAAAGCTCAGGTTGAGAAATTGAATTTGAAAGATAGAGTTGAGTTCATCAGAGCGGTTGCACACGAAGAAGTGCCTCAGTATATGAACTTATTTGATCTACTAGTTCTGCCTTCAATTACGACCAAATCTTGGAAGGAACAGTTTGGCCGAGTTCTGCCAGAAGCGATGGCTTGTAAAACTCTAGCCATTGGTAGCGACTCTGGAGAAATACCTAATGTGATTGGCGACCCTGAACTGATTTTCCCTGAGGGAAATATTGGTAGTATGACCAAAATAATCAACAGAATTTTTACAGACGTGTCATTTAGGGAGGAAAAAACAAAAGCAAGTTATGACCGCACAATTAAGCTTTTTACTAATAAAGGAATCGCGGCACAGATGAATAAATTCTTTAATCAAATCAAGTGAAACCTGTAGTTGGCATTGATTGTCAGAAAATTCTAGATTCACATGGTCAAGGTGCTGGAATTGAGCACTATATTTTTCATTTAGCTTCTAGTCTTTTTCAGGAACACAAAGATAACTATGAATTAAAATTTTTCTTTCATCCTAATTCAGACAAAAAGCTACTAGATAAATTTTCTCAAAATGCGGTGATTTTTCCGAAAGAAACTGTTGAAAGGCAGGGTTTGTGGCCCTATACAAAATATAAAAAGCAGGCTAAGTGGCTAGAGTCACAGAAACTTGACTTGTTTCATGGTCCCGCCAACATCGCTCCCCTATTCTATACTGGCAAAATTGTTGTTACTATTCATGATCTAATTTCATACGAACATCCAGAATGGTTCCCAAAACCTAGTTTAGCTGAGAAGTTTTGGAAGAAAAAACTTGTACCGAATAGTATTCAAAAAGCCAGTCGTATAATCGCAGTATCTAATTCAACAAAACAACAAATAATTAGTCACTTCAGTATTGATGAGCAAAAAATAGATACTATTTATGAGGGACTAACAATCAATGTGGAGATTCAGGAAGAAAGTAATATTTTGCAGAAGCATAAAATAACAGAGCCGTATTTGCTCTACATTGGCACACTAGAGCCTCGTAAAAACATTGTGCGAATGATAGAGGCGTTTAGCAAAATCTCTGCCAAGAATCCTAGTCTTAAATTTGTCATTGCTGGAAAAAAGGGTTGGAAGTATGAACAAATTTTTGAAATAGTTAGGCACCATAATTTGGAGTCGAGAATAATTTTCCCGGGCTATATTACTGAAGCAGACAAATACACTTTACATAAACATGCTTTAGCTTTTATCTGGACTTCGCTAGCTGAGGGATTTGGATTGCCCATACTAGATGCGATGCGGCTTGGCCTGCCAGTTTTGACAAGTAATTGTTCTTCTATGAGAGAAATCACGGGAGAGGCAGCTTTGAAAGCCAATCCCCTGGCTGTAGACGAAATTGCTGAGGGTATGCGCAAATTAGTCGCAGATGAAAATTTGCGCTCAGAATTGGCCGAAAAAGGTCTTAAACAAGCTGAAAAATTCTCTTGGGAAAAATCAGCTCGACAAACCATTAATACTTATCAAAAAGCGTTCGATGCAAAATGATTACCAAAAAATATTAGTTTTACAGCCTGATCATATCGGGGATGTTTTGTTGTCTACACCGATGATTCACGCCCTGCGTCAAAAATTCCCTGAGTCACAAATTGATATTCTAGTTGGTTCTTGGGCGAAGCCGATAGTTGAACATAACAAAGATATAAACAATATTCATGTTCTTAATTTCAAGCAGTTTAATCGAGGCAATGCCAAAGCCCCGCAAAGTAAAATCAAGACTTTTTATGATCTTAAATACCAAAAGTATGATTTGTGCGTAATGGCTAGAAGCCGAAACAGACTAATCAGATTATTTGCCTGGGCAACTGGCATTCCTAATCTTATTGGCTTTGAAGCTCAGGGAAAAGACAATTTTCTGACCATTAAGGTTAAACAACAAAACCTTAGAGAACATATCGTAATGCGAAATATGAGAATAGCCGAGGCTCTCGGAGCTGATATTAGTAATCCAGAATTAGTTCTAGAATTTTCTGAGGCTGATCAAAAAAAAGCCCAACAAATTATTGAAGGTGCTCAGAAACCTATTATTGGTGTAAATCCTGGAGCTGGCACAAAAGCTAAGCAATGGCCTGCTTCTAAATTTGCTAAACTAGTTCAAAGATTATCTCAAGAAAAGAAGGCGACAGTAGTAATTACCGGTAGCCCTGCTGAAGTTGATTTAGCGAATAATGTAGCTCGGAAATCTGGAGTGAGTCCGATAATTGCTGCTGGCCAGACTTCTCTGCTCGAATTAGCGGCTCTACAAAGTAAACTAGATTTGTATATTTCTAATGATTCGGGGCCAATGCATATGGCGGCAGCAGTTGGCACCCCTGTGATTGATTTACATAGTGGTACAGACTATCCTTCTATGTGGCGGCCCTGGGGTGATGAGCACACGGTACTTAGCTATGCAGAGAAATGCGACAAGCTCCCCTGCTTCAAAACAGAATGTGATTATTTCAATCACGGCTGTCTAGATTTAATAAGTGTTGATGAGGTTGTTAGTACAGTTCAGAAATACTTATTTTCTTAGTATTTCTCTCAAATAATCCTTGTCTTTCTTGGTGTATAGCCTTACTGCAAGTATTAATAACGCAAACACGCCTAATCCAGCAGCTGTTGCCACATAAATATTCCATGAGGATAAGTAATAAGCAGTAGCACTCGATCCGATTATTCCAATCGCAAGTAAACCAAATTTCGCAAAATTTTTGGCAGTAAAAATTGGGTAAAGTTTAAAATGCAAATAGAGAAAGGAGATTATTCCCAAGATTGCTTCGGTAATGATTGTGGCAATGGCAGCTCCCGCAGCCCCGTACTCTGGAATCAAAAATAGATTCAGAGTTACATTGACCGCTGCACAAATTCCAGCCGCGATAGTCGTTACGAATTGCTTGTTTGACGCATTAAGTAATGTTCCAACTAAGAAATTATTAAATACAAAGACTAAGACAAATACTAATTGGTGAAAGATTGAAATTGCCGGTTCGTATTCAACACCAAAAAACAATCTAATCAGCGACCCACCAAGTAAGAGCAAGAACAGGGTCAGTGCCACTGCTGTAATCGTATAATACTTAATCAGTCGCCCGACAAGGTTACTGATTTTATTTTTATCTTCTTTGAAAAACCGAGAGATTACTGGATAAATTGCACCAGATAAGACACTCGGAATAAACATGAAAGCGAAAACTAATTCATAGCCAGTGTTGTAATACCCTACTTCAGTCGCGCCTTTCATACTTTCAATCATTACGGCATCTATTTTGAAATAAATTGCTATAAATACATTGGTAATCGCGAATAAAGCACTATGCTTAATAGCCGTTTTTAAGAATTTCTTATCTAAAGCAAGCTTAATTTTGACAAAATGCTTGCGACAAAGATAGGCGGCCAAAATTGTCCCCATTGCTGTACCCACAACTAAGGCGAGTAAAGCAGAAGTCGTCCATAATCCCAACACAACAACTAACACAGTCAGCCCAAAAACAAAGGCTTTCGTAACAGATCGCACAATAGTTTGGAACTTCATTTTTTCAAAAGCCTGAAAAATGCCTTGGAAAATATCGGTGAAGCTTACTAGAACAATGTGTGCTGCAGCCAATAAAACCCAGATAAGTCCACTAAATGAGGGCTCAAGCAACCAGAAAACTATCCCTACACCAGCCATGTATATTACAGTGAGAATTAGTTTTATGGCCAAGAAATTACCTAAGTATTTCTCAGCTAGTTTATTATTTCTGGCAACTTCACGGACTAATAATGGCTTTAATCCAAAGTCAATGATTACCTGAAACAAAAATGCAAACGCAATTGCTGTAGTGTAATATCCATAACCTTCCGGTCCTAAGTAGCGAGCCAAAATAATGGCAATAAAAAAACCACTGCCCTTGCCTACGAGTTCAGCAATGGTTAGCCAGAAGGTATTTTTTGAGACGCGTTTTACAGTTGACATTATTCTACAAAATTTATGGCGCTTTGTACCACTTCATCCACTGAAACTTCTTCTATACATGGTTTGTGCCCAGAGCAGTCTATAGTATAGCATGGCGAATCTTTTGTTTCGTGGAACAAGTTTTTTCCTTTAAGCTTGTATGGTCCATCCACCACGGGATTAGTGGGGCCAAAAATCCCTATGATTGGTGTATTTGTAGTTGAGGCGATGTGAAGTGAGCCAGAATCATTTCCGATAAACAGAGCACATTTTTCTATCAGAGCTGCTGATTCATGAATACTTGTTTTACCAGCAGAATTTACAATTTTCTTCTTGAGTTTTTCTGGCAAAAGATTTGTAATTTCAGAAATTACTTCTTCATCACTTGGACCACCTATGAATAGAAATCTTGCTGATATTTTTTCACTAATTTTAGTTATTGCCTCTGCGTATCGTTTACTAGGCCAACGCTTAGAAAATTGTTTCATGCCAGGATTTACTGC
This sequence comes from uncultured Candidatus Saccharibacteria bacterium, assembly GCA_964431345.1. Taxonomy (GTDB): domain Bacteria; phylum Patescibacteriota; class CALEFQ01; order CALEFQ01; family CALEFQ01; genus CAYSJE01. The sequence continues at coordinate 954 of CAYSJE010000025.1, read as the reverse complement.
TCCGCCTGGTGCAATGGCTATTACTTTTTCCTCATCTAATTTATTCTCGCCAAAATATTTTGTAGCAAATTCATGATCAGCCTCAGCTAAGTAGAGCTGGTTTCCTGAATTCTCAGTATTTTTGATGCCAAATTCTTTGAGCAAATCTAGGTAGTGTTCTGCCCTATTCTTTTTTAGATAGCGAAAAGCATGGCCATAATATTCCGGTATATCTATTCTATGAGTAAACGATGATTTGTCTTTCTCATTACAGAAGCCAATTCTGTTTTCAGCATTGAGCTTTTTGGCAAACTTTTCCCAGAATCTAAGTGGGGCTGGCCCTTGCAATATAAAGACAGTATCAAATTTTCCCGGTTTCAATTCACTTATTAATCTTAGCCCTTCCTTCATTATGCCAAACTTGCTTTTCCAGACATCAGAATCAGTGACAACTAAATCATCGATATTTGGATTATTTTGCAAAACAGCTTTGGACCAACTACCGACTAAATAGGTAATATGTGCATCTGGATAAGCTTTGCGTAGCACTTCCAAAAACGGAGTGACAGAAATTATGTCACCTAGAGCATCACGTTTTACGACGAGGATTTTTTTTGGGGACATTTCTTTGGCTTACATATAAGATAAAAGAATAGAAAGGCGATAAGCAGTGAGGAGGTTATGATAATACCAATCACAAACCATTTCTGCGGAATGAATTCTACCACAATTCTGAAGTCCCCTTGTTTATTGACCGGAAAACCATTCATTACACCATTGGCAGGTATGTGAGGCAAAACCTCGTCATCAATGGTTGCCTGCCATAAAGAGTTAAAGGATTCCGAGAATCTTAGAAGGAATGGCTTGGTTGATCCCTTTATATCAACAAGATATTTTGTGCTACTCTTTTTAGTAACAATAATCTCTGGCGTTTCGTTTTGGTTTGGTATAAAGAAATATTCGGGTGAAAAAAAG
>CAYSJE010000024.1:0-8562 GCA_964431345.1 uncultured Candidatus Saccharibacteria bacterium | reverse complement strand
ACCTTATATTAAACAAAAAAAGGCCTTTTCAGGCACTCAAAAGTAAACGCTATCGATATACTGACACGGACATGGGTGACGTTAATGAACGTAGAGAAAAACTTGAGAAGGCTATTCCCCTGGGTAGGATTAATGATTCAGAGGATGTTGCCAATTCTGTTTGGTTTCTGTGTTCATCGATGGCGCGCAATATTACAGGAGAAATCTTGACGATTGACGGAGGTCTTGGTCTACACTGAAGTTTTGCTGGAGTGTTCTTTTTAAAGCGCACTCCAGTAAACATATCTCTTAAAATAGGTAGTTTTTTAATGAATATTCAGGGTACGATTAACATTTTTGTGCTATAATAACCTCATGTCAGATCAACGCCAAACAATAGTTGATTACGTTTTTAATTACTTTGTTGAGGAGTTTAGGCGGGAATTTTCGGGTCAATTATCAGCTCTATATGTAGTTGGTAGTTATGCTGTTGGCGAAGTAAATTTAGAAAGACCAGATATTAATTTTCTGGTGGTTTTGGATGGAATTGATGTGGAGGATAATATTTTGCTTGGCAAAGTATTTAAGCAAGCGATGAAAAAATTTGAAGGCAAAGTCGGGATTAGGCCGTATTTTCCACCAGTTAGATTTATTTATCCAGAAAATCGTGAGAAATACGATGTCTTTGTAAGCACGGTGATGCTTGATAGTCGCAAACAAGATTTATCTTTGCCGTTTGGCATTACTCGTTGGGTTTTGGATGGCTATATTTCGTCCAGAAAGCTGTTGGCGGGTGACGATATTTTGGGTAAAATAAAATTACCACCAATTACACTCAAAAATGTCTTGGAAAGAAGCTTGATAGATTTGGAATTTTTCAGATTACCACTAGAAAAAGCCCCAGTTCAGTACAAAGCAGATGAATTAGAATTGTTACTGAATGAATCAGTTGTGTTAGGAAAAGCGGTTGTTTACTTAGGTGTAGAAGTTGCGATGAGTGACGAAGAAATCAAAAATAAAGAATACATGAAATTTTTTACAGATCCGGGTTTATTCGGGAAATTCTACAAAGACAGATATGACCCGGAAATTGCCTCGCATGTTAAATTAATCCTACGGGCACGTGACAAATATTCATCTTTCAAAGATAGTAAAGACAAAATTCTAGCAGTTTACGAATCAGCTCTAAAGCTGATTAATGCAGTAGAAGAAAAAATATTTTCAATCTCTTTGAATAAACCACATTAGATTTACTAGAGAAAAAACAGTTAAGCTTATTGCTCGAATATCTTTCGGGCTGAGTTTGGTTCCAGTTGCTGTTACCGCCGTGCTCGTGTTTTCTCGTACTGAATATTCTCCTTGGGGGTTATTTATGGAACCAGTGATCGAATTTACCATGGAATATGGTTGGTACTGGACTTATTGGTTAGCAATTATTTTCGGGGCTATTGCCGGATTGGGAGTTATCGCAACTTTCTTCATAGTGAAAAATTTCCCACCAAAATCTATTTGGATCATGAATATTTTTACAGTTTTGTTTGCTTTGGCAGATATCTTATTGTTTTATATGATCTATGAAGCTGGTAGTACGATTGGGTTGTTTAATTCTTTGGCTAGTATATAGATATGAAAGCTTTTTGGACAATTATAATAATTGTAATAATTGCTGCCCTGGCGGTAGGAGCTTATTTTTTACTCGTTCCAACTCGGACATTTGAAGTAGATTTTGAGGATGATGAAATCGGAACTGTGGAAACTCCTACAGAAAATAATTCTGATGTAGTTGAAACAGGTATAACTTTTGAATCAGAGTCAGAGATAGAAATAGATACTAGTGAAATGGTCGCACAAAATTTTGATGGCCCGGTAGTTTTTTCACTTGATGGGAAGTATGTAGCAATTCAAATGAGTAATATGACAATGGGCAGTTCCCAAGTTCAAATAATTGACACTGACTCGGGTGAGAGAAAAGCAATAGTATCTGGCTATGACTTGCGGTGGGATGAGACTGATCCTCAAAAAATAAATTTTACCCAACATGAATATTTAGACGCTCCTGATTATGGGACACAAGAAAGAATTCTGTCAGTAAACGAAGCCGATTTGTTTGCAGCTGGAGTGTTTAATGAAGAGGATGTGCCTTTTGAGGAAATTGGAATTGCTGATTTAGGTAGCAGTAGTTCTAGTGCTGAGTGCTCAGAAGTTTTGTCGGATGAGAGTATTTTCTGTGCTCAAGAAATCTATGATGGCGAGGATGTTATTTTTACAAGAGAAGGTGATGATGGTAGGGCAGCTATGTATGTTATGCCAAAAGATGGTGATATCGAAAAAGCCGAAGTGCTAGTCGGAAATCAAGATGAGAATGTCGAATATTTTGATACCTATGAAGACACAATTATTTACCCTGTTTTATCTATAGAATCTGGTGATCCTATAGATATCTTTCCTGATGAAAGCAACACGAAATTCATTATCTCAAAAATTAAGAAATAAATATATGCAAATAGAAGTTCGGGTTAGGGCAAAAATTGATAATCCAGAAGTTATGGTTCAAAAGCTTGAGGAAATGGGCGCGTACTACGAAGGCTCATCTTCTTCGACAAGCTGGTATTATGGTAAAGATTATTTTACTGACAAGGATACTCAAATTAGAATTGCCGAGTATAATTATCCTGAAGGAGAGAAGAAAATATATCTGACCTATAAAGGCCCGAAAACAGATGAAGGTCGGGAAGAGTTTAGAGAGATCTTTGGTGAGCTTAAACGTAATTCTAAGATTTTTGAAAGACTTGGTTTTAATGAACGAGATTTCACGACCCCAATTGACGCTGAAAAAACTCTAGAGGAAAATAATTTAGAAAAATTTCTAGAAGTTAAAGTTACAGGAGAAAAAAAATATAGATATGGCGTTTATGAAGTTAAGGTTTTTCATTTAGATCAACTCGCTTTAGATCTAATAGAAATAGAACTTAATGTTGGAAAGAAAGAAGAGCTTAATCAAGCCAAAGACGATATTTATAAACTTTTAGACGAATTAGGAGTTGGGCGCGATAAAGAGGTTACTGAGAGTGGTGCTGAAATGGTCATAAATAAACAATAATTGAATCCCAAAAATATGCATGGTAAAATATTTTTCGGAATAATTCTTTTGCTAATTGGTATTTTGTTTCTAGCTAATAATATGGGGTGGGTAGAAAATGCCTGGAACTGGTGGCCCGTGATAATTATCATTGCTGCGGTCTTTGTCTTTATTAGTGCAGCTAAAACCAAACACAAACCCTGGTATCATACTGAAGAAGGTTGGGATAAATTTGGCAAGAAAATGGAAGATAAGTTTAGTGATGAAAAGTCCGCCTACGCCAAGGCTTCGGCGGATAAAAAACAAAAAAAGCTTGAAAAAGAATTTGGTGATGACAAAGAAGCCTAATCCTTTCTACATAATTCTAGAAAACATCCGGAGCCTGTATAATGTGGGCTCCGCTTTTCGTACTTCTGATGGCTGCAATATCGCCAAAATATATTTATGTGGTTTTACGGGAACTCCCCCGCGCAAAGAGATAGCGAAGACAGCTTTAAGTGCTGAAGAAAATATTGCCTGGGAACATTGTGATACGACAATTTCTGCTATAAAAAAACTTCGCGATGAAGTTGAGAATATTCAAATTATTGGAGTTGAGAAAACCAAAAACAGTGTTTGCTATACTGATTTTGAATACAAATTCCCAGTTGCTCTAGTTTTTGGAAACGAAATTATGGGAGTTAGTGATGAGGCTCTCAAAGCTTGTGACGCTGTGGCTCATATACCGATGCTAGGCCAGAAAGAATCGCTAAATATTGCGACTGCTTACGGCGTAATAATGTACGAAGTGCTGAGGCAATATAGTATGCTATAATAGAGAAAACTAGATATTTCCGACAAAATGACAAAAAATATTAAAATTGCAATTATTATTCTAATCATTGCAGCTGTTGGTGCTTTATTGTTTTTTTTATTTGCCCAGGATTTAGAACTAGGGACTTTATTAGTTAGGCAAAAAAGCAGCCTAGAAAAACCTGCTGAAGTAGAGAAGCCTGTTCTGACACAGTCTGATGAAGAACCAAAAGTAGAGACCGTAGATTTGAAAATAAATATTGAGCCAGACAGCTATGATTACACAGCTGATTTTTCTCTGAACAATACAAATCTAGCCAACACAAATCCCAAGCTAATTTCTAATGTAAATCTAGGAGAAGGTGGAAAATCAGAAATCACACCAATTAATTTAGAAAGCAATACAGCAAGCCATAGCAAATCGGTCACACCAGATAAACGCGGTGATAATCTGACGATTTCTATGATTCCAAACCTAGTTCTAGATGATAAATATGCGACAGGGGCGGTAGATAATTTCTCTCTAGAAATTACCGCTGCTTCAGGCTTGCGATTACTAAATTCCAATTTCGATGATTTTACTGCAAAAGAAAATGCTGATGGTTCGACTGTATATAGTTTAGAAAAACAAAATTATTTCACTTCTTATTTGTATCTAAAATTTATAGAGACACCTCACAAGATTTTTGTTTCTAGAAAAGTTGATAGAACAGAAAACAACGCTGTGTTTTTCACTGACACAATAGAGAATACAGGCAAAGATAGAGTAGAGAATTTAAGTTTGTATGGGTTTATTCCAGATGCTACTGAATTTGAAGTTTTGACAGAAAAATTAGAGTCAGAAATTACTAAACCAGAAGCTTGGTATGTTTATTCGATAAATCTACCAAATAGCTTAGAGCCAGGCAAAAGCACAGCTGTTTCTTACAAAGCTCAGTATGATTCAGGAAGCTATCAAATTCCCAAAGTCACGGTGAGAGCTGGCGATCAACTTCTTGCCAATTCTAATTTTCTAGAATCAATTTCTGAGCCTCCGTCAGTAGGGCCAGAATCAATGCCACCAATACAACAGACATTACAGGCAACATGCAGTGTTAATAGCTGTGGGGCTTGTGGTGAATCTGAATGCGGTAGTTTGGGTGGTGATTGTGCTTGGCAAGATGGCCAATGCAAAGGTTCGTGTGGAAATCTTGGTCGCATTGCTGGAGAAACTCCACATTCGATTCAGGATCCCCAAAATAACAAAGAATGTTCTAGCCAAGATTTAGGCGATGCTTGGGATGCTGATCTTTGTTGTAACAGTCCGATGAATGAAATAGATTGTTTTGCGGCTGACGATTGGGGCGGAAGTGCACGGGGAGCACAATTAATTAAAGAATTGCACGAGCCTTGTCAACCAGATGTATCTATAGATGATTCTGGATTTATTGACCAAAATGAATGTTGGATGAAAATGCAGGCCGGCTGGGCGATATTTGATTATGTAAATCATGCTGGTGTAAATCATTATACAGAATTAACTGAAGAGCAATATGTGCTCGCAATTCTCAGATTCGTAAAGCATAATATGACCTGGATTAATGATGAGGCAAACGAGGATTGTTTGTGTGGATTGAATGGCTGGTGTTTCGGCTCGCCAAAAGTGATTAACTGTGAGGATTACCATGTCAGCTATGCTTGGTTTGATGACTGGGGTTGTGACTATCCAATACAGGCTCGCCATATTTGGAAACGAGGTACGTGTGATGATTGCCCGGATATGTATTGTGGAGATTGTGATGATTTTGGAATTTTGCGGGCCTCACTTTTGAGGTCAGCTGGATTTAATAGTAGCTGTGTTTGGGTCGCCAGTTATCCTGGCCATGCTTTCAATGTGATTAATTATGATGATGCCTATCGGGTGGCTGATTATCGTTCTGAGCCGTACTTAACTGATCCACATCAAGTTGATGATGTCTGCAATGATTATCATGGTGGATTTTTCTATTCACAAGAAAATGGGCCGGTGCATGCTCAGGATTGGGTTTGGAATTATCCAATTTTCAATTATTACGATCCTGTTGGTCGTTGTGCTGAGCCTTGGAATAGTACTGAATCTTTTAATATAAATGTTTGTGGGGATTCTTATTAGAAGAAATAAAAAGATGGGTTTGCAGCTCGTTTTTTATTGGTAAAATTTTCCACTCTTGCCAAGATTATTCTGAGTGTTATAATTCAAAACTAAATATGTCTGGAAAGAAAGATCAACAATTTGTCTGGGATAAAGATGCTTGCAAAGAGTGTGATGTTTGCCAAAAACTCTGCCCGCAAGGCTGTCTTAAGCTACAAAATGGTGAATTGAAGCGGGATGCTGAAAAATGCAATTTATGTGGGATTTGTGCCAAATATTGCCCAGATAATGCGATCAAAGTAGATAGAAATGCAGGTAAATAACTTATGAAGAAACTAGTCCAAGGAAATGAAGCGACATTCTATGGTGCGGTAAAAGCCGGAGCTAATTTTTTTGGTGGCTATCCAATTACACCTTCAAACGAAGTCATGGCTCATGCTGCTCATTATGCATCCACTCATGATGATTTTACTTTTATGCAGTTTGAGGATGAGATCGCCAGTGCGACCTCGATAATCGGCGCATCTTTAGCTGGTGCAAAATCTTTTACAGCAACTTCTGGTCCTGGATTTTCTTTGATGCAAGAAAGCATTGGTTTGGCATATATGATGCCTGCACCGACTGTTTTTGTAAATGTACAGCGAGTCGGTCCATCAACTGGTATGCCAACATATCCAGCCCAAAGCGATATTTTGCAAGCTAAGCATGGTTCGCATGGAGACTACGAAAGTATTGTATTAGCTCCAAATTCTCCAGAAGAATGCTATAAATATACAGTTGAAGCTTTCAATGCAGCTGAAGAAGCGCAGGCTCCTGTTTTTGTTCTGACTGACGGATTTGTGGGGCATTTAGAGGAGACACTTAATCTAGACAAAATAGAAGTTTCTAAGCCAATTGAACGCAAAACAAAACCACTTGGTAATAGTAATCGTCATTTCTCAGGCTTACTTACAGATGAGAATGGGATTCCAAAAACAGCTGATCCAGAAGTTTATAAAAAATGGTACCCAGCCAGAAAGAAGCAAGTCCTAGATGCAGCGGCTAAATATAAATTCTACGAATATATAAATAATGATGCCAGTGATGATTTGATTATTGCCTTTGGGATTTCTTCACGAGTATGTGAACCGCTTAAAGAAAAATACGGAATTTTTAGACCGATTACATTATTTCCTGTTTTGGAGAAAGAATTAAAAGAAGTCGCTAGTAATTATCAAAATGTAATAGTTGTTGAAGCTAATGATGGTCAGTATGCTGGCGAAATTGAGCGAGTTTTACGACGTGATGTGAAAAAAGTAGCCTTGCTCGGTGGAGATATAAAATTGTCTGAGGTTGAAAAGCAATTATAATGTTAGAAGATAAAAACAATCTAATCAAAGAAGCGAGGATGCCAACATTATGGTGTCCGGGTTGTGGTATTGGAATCATTTATCATCAGATGGTTGAAGTGATGAATGAGAAAGATATGAATAAAAACAACACTACAGTTGTTTCTGGTATTGGTTGTTCAGGTAGAATTGCCGGCTATTTTAATATTGATACACTACATACAACTCATGGACGAGCTTTACCAGTGGCTGAGGGAATCACTAATTTTCGGCCTGATCTTAATGTAATAGTTGCTTCAGGTGATGGAGATTTAACTAGTATTGGTGGCAATCATTTATTGCATTCAGCTCGACGTGATTCAAATATCACGGTTGTTTTAGTAAATAATGAAATCTACGGAATGACTGGTGGGCAAACAGCGCCAACCACTAAACCTGGCAGTATAACTCAGACATCTCCCAAAGGTGCGGATTTAAATCCGATAAATGTCCGGGGAATTATTACTTCGAACAAACGACATTTCTACGCCCGAACGACTTCTTACCATATTCCTCATCTCAAAAAATGCTTCAAAGAAGCTTTGGAGTGGAAGGGATTTAGTATTGTTGATGTCAAAGCTGGTTGTCCAGAGAGATTTGGCAAGATGAATAAAATGCGTAGTCCAGGTGACATGCTTCTCAAAATGAAAGAAATGTATAAAATAAATGCTAAACCCGAAGGTTTATTAGCAGATGACGAGATTGGTATTATCAAACAAGATTAAATAGAGATGCTAGATCAAGCAAAAATTACAGTTTCAGGTACTGGCGGCCAAGGGGTTAAAAGCTTAGCCAATATTCTTGGTGCGATTTTGATTCAGCTAGATTATGAAGTTTCTGTTTTGGTTAATTATGACTCGGCTTCACGGGGTGGGACTATTTATGCTTGGGTTGTATATGGCAAAGAAAAAATTGGTAATCCAATTGTTGATGAAGCTGATTATTTGGTAGAACTAGCCAAGACTCCTAAAGAATATTCTGCCAAGCAAAAAATCTGCCAAAAAGGCGTGAATGCTGATGCAGATAACTATGATTTTGAAGGTTTAGGTGCGGAGAAATTTGGCAAGCCTATTTATGGAAATTCTATTGCTCTCGGTGCATTGCTAGCATACTTGGAAGCAGATTTAAGTGAGATTGATATCAGATCAGCCTTACCAAAAAAATTGCCAGACGATAATGTCGATGCTGTTAAACTAGGTTATGGACTCAAAGAAGATAAAACTAAATAAAATAGC
>CAYSJE010000023.1:0-8759 GCA_964431345.1 uncultured Candidatus Saccharibacteria bacterium | reverse complement strand
CTTAGCTCGCCAAGTTGGTGTTCCTGAGATTATTGTTTTTATCAACAAGGTTGACCAAGTAGATGATCCAGAATTAATAGATCTAGTTGAGGAAGAGATTCGAGAAATGTTAACTAAATATGAATTTGACGGCGAAAATGCTGCTGTTATCAAAGGTTCAGCTCTAAAAGCCCTAGAATGCAAAACTCAAAAAGCAGATTGCGAAGATTGCAAACCAATTTTTGAATTAGTCAAAGCTTTGGACGAAAAAATTCCTGAACCAAAACGTGAAACTGATAAACCGTTCTTGATGCCGATTGAAGATATCTTCTCAATTGAAGGTCGTGGTACAGTTGTTACTGGTAGAATTGATCGTGGTGAAGTAAAAATTAATGATGAAGTTGAAATTGTTGGTATCAAAGATACAACTAAAACAGTTGTCACTGGTATTGAAATGTTTAACAAGCAACTTGATGAAGGTCAGGCAGGCGATAACGCTGGTATTTTACTTCGTGGTACTAAAAAGAACGAAGTCCAGCGTGGTCAAGTTCTTGCTAAACCTGGTACAATTACACCTCACACTGAGATTGAAGCAAAAGTCTATATTTTGACTAAAGAAGAAGGTGGACGTCATACTCCATTCTTCAAAGGCTACAAGCCTCAGTTCTATATTCGAACTACTGATATGACAGGTGAAGTTACAGAATTACCTGAGGGTGCAGAGATGGTTATGCCTGGTGATGATGTTAACTTGAAAATCAAGTTGACTGCTCCAGTTGCGATGGAAGAAGAAATGAAATTTGCTATTCGGGAAGGTGGCAAGACTGTCGGTGCAGGTATCGTTACAAAAATTGTCAAATAGTTTCTTGATATAGCCCTGCTTTAAAGCAGGGTCTATCAGGAAGTTAATTTAAGTTTCCACAAATGGCGAAGAAGGAAGAGAAAGAAGAGGCAGGGCAGCGTATACGCATCAAGATCAAAGCGTACGATAACAAGATTATCGATCAATCAGCAAAACAGATTGTTGAGACTGCTGAGCGGACTGGAGCCAAAGTTTCTGGCCCAGTGCCTTTGCCGACAGAAAATAGTCGGTACACGGTGCTTAAGTCTCCATTCGTTCACAAGTCTTCTCAGGAACAGTACGAGATGCGAGTACACAAGCGATTGGTTGATATCATGAGCCCAGCACCGAAGACGATTGATTCTTTGATGAATCTTAATCTACCTAGTGGGGTAGATGTAGAAATAAAAATGTAACAAATTCTTTCGGGGTTTCCCCCGGAAGTCTGATTTAAGTCCCTGTCTAAGATAGGGAAACTGGGTTGGCGCAAAACCGTAGATTACTGTTATCTACTCACTATTTGGTTTGTGTCCGTCGATTACAGTAATGTATGGTTTTGTTTTATACATATGAAATTCATTCTAGGTAAAAAAATTGGCATGACGCAGGTATTTGATGCTAAAGGTAATGTTACTCCGGTAACCCTAGTTCAGGCTGGCCCATGCAAGGTTACTCAAGTCAAAACTACTGACCAAGATGGCTATCAAGCAGTCCAAATAGGTTTTGGTAGTAAGCGAAAATTGTCTAAGCCCTTACAGGGTCACTTGAAGGATTTAGATAATTTCCGGTATTTGAGAGAATTTGTAGTAGACAAAACCGAAGATTTGAAAAGAGGCGCAGATATTAAAGCAGAAAACTTTGAAGCTGGTGAGAAGATAAAAATAGCTGCTAGCTCAAAGGGTAAAGGTTTCCAGGGAGTCGTGAAAAGACACAATTTTTCTGGAGGTCCTGCATCTCATGGACATCGTCATGTTTTGCGTTCACCTGGTTCTATCGGAGCTGGTTATCCACAGCATGTTCGCAAAGGGATGAAAATGGCTGGACGTATGGGTAATGACAGAAAAACGATTGAGACTAAAATTGTGAATGTAGATGCTGAGAAAAACATTCTAGCTTTAAAAGGTCCCGTTCCTGGAATAAATAAAGGTTTAGTAGCTCTAGAAACTATTGAATAAGATGCCAAAAGTAACTGTTTACAAACAGACTGGAGAAAAAGGTGATTCGATTGATTTACCGGCTTCAATTTTTGATGTGGAGCCAAAGGAAGAATTAATACATCAAGCATTAGTTACTCAGACTGCGAATTCTCGTAAAAATATTGCTCATACCAAGGTTCGATCAGAAGTTCGCGGTGGTGGAGCAAAACCATGGCGTCAGAAAGGGACAGGACGAGCTAGAGCAGGTTCACGTCGCTCACCGATTTGGGTAGGTGGTGGAATCACTTTTGGTCCACGAAATGACAAAAACTATTCAAAGAAAATGAACAACAAAGCAGCTCGCAAGGCTTTGTTAATGACTTTGACAAGTAAATTAAAGGATAAGCAACTAGTAGTAGTCGAAGATCTATCTTTTAAAAAACCAGCGACAAAGGAATTTGCAAAATTATTTGGGAAACTACCGGTAAAAGATAAGCGAACTTTATTTGCTTTAGCTGGTGGCAGAAAAGAAGACAAGAATGTTAAATTGTCAGCTAGAAATCTGCCGAAAGTAAGTGTAATATCTGCTAATAGCTTAAATGTTCGTGATTTGCTAAATTTTGAATTTTTATTGTTATCAAAGTCTAGTATAAAAACTATTACAGAGACTTTTGATAGTAAGAAAAAGGATAAAAAATAGTATGGCCAAATTTGATAAAAAATCTGATGGCGAGAGTAATGCAGCTATTAATCCTGTGACTGGTGCACCGGCTGTTATGCCTGGTAGTGGTGATGACAAGAAACCAAAGAAGAAAACCAAAAAGCTTAAGGATGATACTCGTCTAGCTTATCGAGTTTTGCGCCGACCACTTATTTCTGAAAAGGGCTCAATCTTGGCTGAAGATGGCACATATTTGTTTGTTGTAGATAAACGAGCCAACAAGAAAGAAATCGCTCAAGCAGTACATAGTGTTTACGGAATAAAGCCAGAAAAAGTCAGAACTATAAATGTCAGCGGTAAAAGACGACAGAGTGGAAATATCAAAGGACGAACAATGGACTGGAAAAAAGCAGTGGTAGTTTTGCCAAAAGGTCAAAAGATTGATTTATACGAAGGAATTTAAATAGATGCCAGTAAAAACCTACAAACCGACTACTCCCGCCCAGCGATATAAATCGTCAGTTGATTATAGTTCTTTGAGTAAGACAAAACGACAAAAGAAATTGAGCAAAGGAAAGAAATCTGTTGCTGGTCGTAATTCCCAAGGCCGATTGACTGTGCGACATAAAGGCGGTGGTAACAAAAAACTTTATCGACAGATCGATTTTAAACGAGATAAATTTGATATTCCAGCAAAGGTTGAAACATTGGAGTATGATCCAAATCGTTCTGCTTTTATTACACTAGTTGTTTACAGTGATGGAGAGAAGCGATATATTCTTTCTCCTAATGAATTGGAAATTGGGTCAGAAATTATTTCTTCAGACAAGAAAGTAGAGGCAAAGTCAGGGAACAGAATGCCGATTGAATTTATTCCTGATGGAATGTTTGTTGCTAATATAGAATTACAGCCAGGTAGAGGTGGTCAGATTGTTCGCTCAGCGGGTGCTATGGCTCAGATAATGAGTAAGGAAGGTAAATATGCACAGATAAAATTGCCTTCAGGTGAAGTTAGAAATGTTCTAGTGAAATGTGCTGCAACAATTGGGCAAGTGAGTAACATTGATCATGGTAATATTGTTATCGGCAAAGCTGGTAGACAGCGGTGGCTGGGTATTCGCCCAACGGTATTGGGTAAATCTATGAATCCTTGTGATCATCCGCATGGTGGTGGTGAAGGTCATACTTCTCTTGGTTTGAGACGAGGACCTAGAACAAAATGGGGTAAACCAGCACGGGGAGTTCTTACACGCAAAAAAAAGAAGCATTCAAATAAATTAATCATCAAGGATAGAAAAGGCAATGTCAAGAAGTCTTAAAAAGGGTCCGTTTGTTGATCCAAAATTACTAAAAAAGATTGAGAATCTAAAGCCAGGTGACAAGAAAATCATCAAGACTTGGTCTCGAGCTTCAGTTATTTACCCAGAAATGGTTGGTTTTACGTTTGGTGTTCATAATGGTAGGGATCATATCGAAGTTCTGATTACAGAAAACATGGTAGGGCATAGGTTAGGAGAATTTTCTCCTACACGTAAATTTGTCGCCCATGGTGGTAAGAAAGCTGCAGAAGAAGAAGCAGCGGCTGCCGAGCAAGAAGCTGCTAGATCAGCGACTGCTCAGGATACGGCCGGTAGTACAAGTGAAACTAAAGAATAATTTATATGTCAGTAGTTGCGCGCATAAAATTTGTTAGAATTTCTTCCCGCAAGGTTCGTTTGGTAACCCGTACTTTGCCTGGCAAAGATGTTACGGTAGCTGAACATGAGTTGGAATTTATGCAGAAGGGAGCTTCTATACCAATTTTGGATTTATTGAAATCTGCAATTGCAAATGCTGAAAATAATTTTGACATGGTGAAAGATAACCTGTACGTTAAAGAAGTCCAGGTTGGTGAAGGTCAAACTTATAAGCGTTGGCAACCAGCTTCACGAGGGATGGCGAATGAAATCAAGAAACGAACCAGCAATGTTTCTCTAGTGTTGGAAGAGAGAGAAAAGGGAAAGAGAAAAACAGCCAAAGAGAAAAAAGCTGACGCAAAGAAGTCTTCCCCAAAGGTTACTAAAGTGAAAACTAAGAAAGATATTAATAAACTAGTTGAGTCTGAAGGAAAATCAGAAGATAAAGCCGAGAAGACAGGCTATTTCCAGAAAGACAAGCAAGGTGACAGCCAAGGCCAATCAAACAAAGGTCTAAAAGGTATTGTTAATAAAATGTTTAGACGTAAGTCTAGCGAGGACTAATTTATGGGACAGAAAGTTGATCCAAGAAGTTTCCGATTGGGAGTTATCAGGACGTGGCGTTCACGTTGGTTTAAGCGTAACGATTTTCATACTTTTCTAGAAGAAGATACAAAGATTAGAAACTTTCTAACTGAGAAACTAAAAGATTCTGGAATTGCTGATATTATTATTCAACGCTCACCTAGACTAATTACGATTGGAATCATGACTTCACGTCCAGGGCTTATCATTGGGCGTGGGGGAGCAGGAGTAGATGAATTACGTGGAGAGATCAAAAACTTGATTCAAGTAACTTCTAGTAAGGTTGATGTGAAGATTAATATTGAAGAAATCCGAAATCCATATGCTAATGCGAATTTGGTAGCCCAGAGTGTTGTGGAACAGTTAGAAAAAAGAATGGCTTTTCGTCGGGTATTGAAGCAAACCATTGAAAAAGTTAGTGAAGCTCAGGGAGTTGAGGGTATAAAAATTATGGTTAGTGGCCGATTGAATGGTGCAGAAATGGGACGCCGAGAATGGTTAGCTGATGGAAACATCCCTTTGCACACACTCAGAGCTGATATTGATTTTGCTAAAGCAACAGCCCGCACAACTTATGGAGCTGTTGGTATAAAGGTTTGGATTAATAAGGGAGAAGTTTTTGAGAAAAAGAAGGCCAGCCAACTTACTAAACAGAGCAAATAGTATATGTTAATGCCTAAAAAAGTTAAGCATAGAAAGATTCGCCGCGGTAAAATGCGAGGCTTAGCTGGTCGTGGCAATGTAGTTAGTTTTGGAAGCTTTGGTTTGAAAGCTCAGGAAAGTGATTGGGTCACTTCTCGTCAGATCGAGGCTGCTCGTCGCTCGATGACTCGTTTCATTCAGCGTGGTGGTAAAGTCTGGATTCGTGTTTTTCCTGATAAACCAATAACTCAACATGGTTCAGAAAATAGAATGGGGGGCGGTAAAGGCACGGTTGATCACTTTGTAGTTGTAATCAAACCAGGTAGAATTCTGTTTGAAATAGATGGCGTCAGCGAAGAAGTCGCTCGTGAAGCTCTACGATTAGCTTCACACAAACTCCCTATCCAGACTAAAATAGTTAGCCAATAAATTTATGGATTTCAAAGATTTACAAGGTAAACCAGCGCCAGAATTACAAAAGCTTTTAGCTCAGCACCGTGAGAAATTGCGTGATCTAAATTTCAAAGTTGCGAATAAAGAAGTTAAGAATAATCAAGAAGCGAGGCAGGTAAAGAAAGTAATTGCCAGAATTCTGCTACTTTTGAAACAACAACAATTATCAAAGACTAAATAACTTATATGGATAAAAAATCAGACACAATTAAGAGAACCCTCAAGGGTACAGTTGTTAGCACTAAAATGGCTAAGACTATTGTAGTTGAGATTAGTCGGCACAAGCTGCATCCGAAATACAAGAAACGTTATTTAGTTACGAAGAAATATCATGTGCATGATGAAGCCCAAGAAGCAAAAGAAGGTGATGTTGTCAGATTTCGTGAATGTCGCCCGCTTTCCAAGACAAAGTCATGGTATTTAGTAAGTGATAAAGATTCAAAATAGATGATTCAAGCAGAGTCAAAATTAGCCGTTGCAGATAATACAGGTGCCAAAGAAATTGAGTGCTTCAAGGTTTTAGGTGGAACAAGAGCTCGCTATGTTCATCTGGGTGAAATCTTTGTGGCTTCTGTAAAAATTGCAACTCCGCGTGGTATGGTCAAAGAAGGAGAAGTTGTTCGAGCTGTTTTAGTGCGAAATAAAAAAGAACAGCGACGTCCTGATGGCAGTTATATAAGTTTCGATGAAAATGCCGCTGTAATAATTGGCGAAGGTAAAGAGCCAAAAGGTACTCGTGTTTTCGGACCGATTGCTCGCGAAGTTCGCCAAGCTGGTTTCCAAAAAATTATTTCCTTAGCCCCTGAAGTTTTATAAATATGAAGATTATCAAAGGTGACAACGTAAAAGTTCTTTCTGGCAAAAGCCGTGGTAAAACAGGCAAGATTTTGGAAGTGCATACCAAAAATGACAAAGTGGTTGTTGAGGGAGTTAATATGCAGAAGAAAAATGTTCGCCCAAAGCGTGAAGGGGAAAAAGGCCAGATTGTTGAGTTCAACGCGCCTATACATATTTCCAATGTTCAGCTAGTTTGTCCAAAATGCAGTAAGCCAACTAGAATTGGATTCGTTCGTTCAGACAAAGGAGACAAAACAAGAATTTGCCGTAAATGCGAGACAGCACTTTAATTATATGAAACGATTAGTAGAACAATATAAAGAAGAAATGGTTCCTGCTTTGCAGAAAGAGTTTGGTATAGAAAATAAAATGGCTGTTCCAAAAGTAGAGAAAGTCAGTTTAAATATCGGAATTTCTCAAGCATTAAAAGATGAGAAATTATTGGAAGTAATGATCGAAACTCTACAAAAAATTACAGGACAGAAACCGATCAAGACAATTTCACGTAAAGCGATTTCTGGATTCAATGTTAAAGCCGGAATGGTTGTCGGATTATCTGTAACTCTCCGAAACAAAAGAATGTATGAATTTCTAGAGAAATTGACTAGAGTAGTATTACCTCGTGTCCGTGATTTTAGAGGTATTCCTGAAAAGTCAGTCGATGATCAAGGTAATTTAGCGATTGGTTTCAATGAGCATATGGTTTTCCCTGAAGTTGGAGAAGACGAAGTCGACAGATTTCATGGTTTAGAAGTTTCAATAACTACAACCACTAAAAGCAAGAAGGAAGGAAGGAAATTATTGAAGCTATTGGGAATTCCTTTTCGTAATCTTAGCACTAAGAAAAAGTAACAAATGTCTACAGAAGCAAAAGAATACAAGGCTAAACAGTCTTTGAAAAAAGCAAAATATTCTACCCGAATTGTTCGGCGTTGTTGGAGATGTGGACGCAAACACGGTTATATGAGAAAGTTTGGTTTGTGTCGTATTTGTTTCCGGGAAATGGCGAGTAAGGGTGAAGTTCCTGGAGTTCGTAAAGCTAGTTGGTAACTAATTATTTCTATGAATGATCCTATAGCAGACATGTTAACACGCATCCGTAATACTCAGAGTGTAGCTCGAGAGGATGTTTTTATTCCTTTCTCTAAACTCAAGTTGCGGATGGCAGAAATTCTGAAAGCAGAAGGCTATGTTTTAGATGTCGAAAAGCAAGAATCAAGCACCGGTTTCAAGCTAAGAGTTTTGCTGAAATACAAAGACGGCAGTGGTGTGATTACAGAATTGAAGAGAATTAGTAAGCCAGGTAGACGTATCTATGTGAAGCGTTCAGACATTCCTCGAGTGTTGCAAGGAATGGGAATTTCAATTGTTTCAACTTCAAAAGGTTTAATGACAGATAAAGAAGCTCGCCAGCAAAAACTTGGTGGCGAGATTCTATGTGAAATTTGGTAAAGCTATGTCAAAAATTGGACGAAAACCTATAAGTATTCCTGAAGGTGTCGAAGTAAAAATCGATGGTCTTGTTGTTACTGCAAAAGGTCCCAAAGGTGAACTAAAAGACACTATGCATAAGGGTGTTAATATAGAGATAAAGGATTCTGTTGTTGAAGTTAAAGTTGAAAAACCAACCAAAGAAACTCGATCTCTCTGGGGACTAGATAGATCCCTTATTTCCAATTTGATTGAAGGTGTCAGTAAAGGTTTCGAGAGGAAATTAGAAATTAACGGAGTTGGTTACAGAGCTGCCGTTCAAGGTAAGAAAATTAATTTGGACTTAGGTTTTTCTCATCCAATAGAAATGGATATTCCTGAGGGAATAGAAGCCGATGTTAAGAAGAATCTTCTAACTCTAACTGGAATTGATAAACAATTACTAGGTCAATTTGCTTCTGATATTCGCAAGCTTCGTAAACCTGAGCCTTATAAAGGTAAAGGTATAAAATATATTG
>CAYSJE010000022.1:0-8883 GCA_964431345.1 uncultured Candidatus Saccharibacteria bacterium | reverse complement strand
CGGCTATTATGCCGGATATTCTACCTCTAAAAGCACTCAAAAGTAAACGCTAGCAACTGACTACGGGGACGATAGTGAGAGCTGCGTCTATGCGCTTTATAATTTACTCATAGAGAGTGATTTGGATTCTCTGGCAGACAGCCTTTTTTAAGGGAATTGAATCGATAACCGGCAGGGGGTTTTACTGCCGGTTTTTTTATTTAGCAAAACACTCCTAATTGAGGAGTGTTTTGGCTGGTGGCTATTTCGAGAGTTGTTCTATTTTTCGGTATCACCGCTGAATTTGTCGGCGACTTTTGATATACCTTCAAAGGCTCGGAGGATTTCTAGCGGTAGGGCAAAGATAACAGTATTGGATTCATCAGATGATAAATCATTTACAGACTGAAGAGTTCGTAAGTGTAGAGCCCCGCTTGATCCGGCTAGTATTTTGGCGGCTTTGGCCATGTTATCAGCGGATTCAACTTCACCTTCAGCTTTGATAATTACTGCGCGACGTTCTCGCTCAGCTTCGGCTTGCTTGGCAATGGTTCTTTTCATATCTTCAGGCAAAATCACGTCTTTTAATTCCACACTAACAACTTTGATTCCCCACGGATCAGAAGCAAGGTCAACAATACTCTTGATCTTTTCTGAAATTGTCTGGCGTTGGCTTAAAAGTTCGTCTAGTTCAACTTCACCAACCACATTACGCATCGTGGTTTGAGCCAGCTGGGAAACAGCATAGAAATAATTTTCTACTTCTAAGATAACTTTTTCAGCGGAGACAACTTTGTAGTAAATAACGGCGTTGATCTTTACCGGAATATTATCTTTGGTCATTGATTCCTGGTAGGGGACATCAACGGCTTTGACACGCATATCTACTTTTCTCATCGACTGAAAAATAGGGATGATTAGACGCCAGCCGGGATTAAGAGTTCCTGTGTATTTTCCCATAGTGAAGCGAACTCCGCGCTGGTACTGCTTGATTTGCTTAATAAAAGCAGCCAGCAAGATTATAACGATAATTACGATACTAATGATAACGCCTGCCATATATTTTTGTTAATTAATAGCTAATTTAAGTATAGCTGGGGAGAGCCTTAAGAGCAAGTCACAAAGAATCTCTCTAGTGAGAGGTTTTATTAGAATTTTTCGAAGTCTTTGTCTCTTTTCATGCGCAGCTCTAATAGGTCTCGAACATACTGGGCTTTGCTTTGTTTGGTATTGGCAGTTTTGTAGACTAAGTATTGTTCAATCTCGTCATCTATCCGAAGGGTGAATTTTATATTGGGGATTTCTTCTGGGCTTTTGTTTCCAAATGCTAGTTTTTTCTTGTACTCCTCGACAATTTTTTCATGGTCACGGGCATTAGTGATTGCTAGGGCAATTTGATTGGCGAGGGCTTTCAGAAGCTCTATTTCTTCGTGAGGAGTCTCAGTTCCACTGCTGATAACACCCAAGACCCCAAAAGGTTTCCCTTTCATTTGCAAGGGGATAGTTATCACTCTTTTTGCTTTAAGTTTTTCGCCAATTAGCTTTGCCTTTTCTTGAGAAAGTAGTGGTCTAGCAGCTTCGTAAATGTTTTTAGTTACTAATGCCTTGTTTTGCAGAAAGCATTTAGCGAACAAATTTTTGATATGATCCTTTTTGTCTAGGCTTATGGCAATTTTTTCTGGCGATATTCCCGCAATATCTAGGAAATCTTTTGGTAGGCTGGGGGAGAAACTCATTTTTTTGTAAACTAGCGTATGATGATCTTCATCAATTAATAATATCCCAGAAAATTGGTAATCCAAGCTGTTAACAAGTTTATCGAGAGCTATTGAGAGAACTTCATCAAGCTTAAGTTTGCCCATTAGTGTCTCTGAGGCTTCTTGGATTATCCTAAATTGTTTTTCGTCTATGGCTTGGTTTGAAGATGCCATATTTTCTGATGTTAAGTAATAATTTCTTTGAACTCTTTGAAATCGGTGTCTTTTTTTATCTCATCTTGTAGAAATTCACGAATAAATTTAGCTTTACTTCGTTTGGTATTGGCAGTTTTGAAAAGAAGATATTTCTCAAGTGCCTTAGAGATTCTGAGAGTGAATTTTATTCCGACTTGTTTTTTTGCTGGGACTTTTGTCTCATTTTTTAGCTCAATCGCATCTTTATATTCCTGAATTATCTTCTCATGAGCAATAACATTCCCCATAGCGAGACCGAGCTGGTGAGTGAAGGTTTTTAGGGTGGATATTTCGTTTTTGCCAAATTCACTTGTAGATTTACTGGTTAGTAGTACACCTATTACATTGTCATTTGTGTTGGTGATAGGTAGAGATAGAAGGAATTTTGCATTAACTAATTTCTGAATCAAATCCGCCACAAAAGAGTTTATGGTTGGAACCGTGAAATCTCTTAGTCTTTTCCCCTTATAGCATTTATTGAATGCGACTGTCTGCCCTAGATAGTTAACAGGCTTGTCGACGGGGGTTGTCATATCATAAAAAGGCCTTCTCATCGCTTGGATGACCTTTCCGGTGTTTTTACTTGCTGTGAAGGCATATGCACGAAGAATTTTCTTTTTTAGATCTACTCTAAATATTCCGCATGCAGGGAGGTTCAATTCTGCAGAGATCTTCTTTGTTGCTTGTTGAGCCAAAATTTGGAAATCAAAAGTTCCGACAAGGGCCCCACTTATTTCCTTTATTGATTTTGTGTCTATTCCCCTCATTTTTTTAGGAAACGAAATAACGATCAAAATTAACAGAATGTTCCATATGGATAGGGTATCGTTTACATAA
Organism: uncultured Candidatus Saccharibacteria bacterium; assembly: GCA_964431345.1. Classification (GTDB taxonomy): domain Bacteria; phylum Patescibacteriota; class CALEFQ01; order CALEFQ01; family CALEFQ01; genus CAYSJE01. Next base: position 6,115 of record CAYSJE010000022.1, on the reverse strand, counting down.
GGATTTTGCTAGGTGTGTCCATATTTTGCTGTGTCGAAGCGGCCTCATATACATATTGATTAATACAAGAAAAACGCATGTATGGAATGATTCATCATGTGAATTATGAATAGATTGTAAGGCATAACGCACTATTTTTTCAAAACCCTGTATTGCACTGTCAATAGATCTATATTCTTGTATTTGATTTACTTCGTTATTTATTCTATCTTCTTTTAGGTCATTCATGTGGTCACCAAGGACATTAAGAGCACCTAACCATTTATAGATTTCAATAGATTCTTGAATTTCGACCATGCTTAGATTTGATTTATAGGCGAGCCTTAGTAACATATATGATCTTAGGGGTGATGCTTGTATAGCTGCATGTTCATACCAAGTTATTAGATTTAGTCTATCTATGTCGGTTGATACAAACCATTTTAGGTATTCACTTTTTCTATCGCTTGGTGGTAAGCAAGAAATAGCTTGGCTTCTAATAAAATCGTTCATATATTGTACCATAAGGGGTTTTATAATATTGTAGGACGGTAATTTTTCTATATTTTCTCTGGCGGCTGATGTTAGTAGCGTTAAATATTTTACGGATAGCGACGGGCATTTTGGATAAGAATTCGGGCTATCGTCTTCATTCGCTAATGGATAATGAAGTGCTTTGTTCAGAGCAAGCGCCGCCTCATAACTTAATGAATCTTTTTCGATAATATCATCAGTATAATCCAGAATTAAAGCAAGTGGGATGTATTTATCCAGAAGGCTAGTAGTACTTTTAGGTGGCATATCTATAGCCATTATAGATCCTCCTAATGAATGATTTTTTTTATTTTCAATTGAAGAAAGTGCTAAGTCTAGCTTGTGGGTATCTATGAATTTCACAGCTGTGTTTTCCCAGAGCTTTAATTTTCTTGCCGAAATTGGTAAAATAACATTGGAGTATATAAAAAAATACAGATCTAACTCCTTTGTGAATTCTATATTGTTTAAATCACTCTTTGATATATGAAATACAAAATTGGCATTGAAAATATTTCACCGGAGGTACTTCGTGATAAGTATAGAGAGTTACTTACTATACAGCAGATAAGCAATACAATTGTTAGCGATCTTGATTTTGAAAAAATCACTCAACAGGTAGTTGATAGTATTGTGAAAAACTTGAAGTATCTAGGGGGAGTGTTGTTTTTAGTGGAGGGTGACAAAATAAGAAGTTATAATTTTTCACAAACAAAGATTATGAGTATAGCTACAAAGCCAGTGGCTAACATATTTAGAGAGCTAACAACATCAGCTGTTAAAGCAGAGAATCTTGTAGGGCGCTCAATAATGGAGAACAAAATATTTGAAAGCTATGATGTTAGTGAATTCATTTCACCACCAGTGCCAGTAAAAACAGCAAAGTTAATGCAAAAGATTGCTCGGGTAAAAGGGATAGTTGTTTCTCCTATCAATGTAAAATCTGATACAGTTGGAGCCTTAATGTTTGTAACACCAAGAAAATCTTTTACAGACTCTGAAAAGGAGATGCTAAGTGTTTTCGCCAATCAAACCGGCATCGCCATCGAGAATGCTCGTCTCTACGAAAAGGTTACGTCTTTTAATAAGGAACTGAAGCATAAGGTTGATGAAGCGACAAAGGAGATTCAGATGCAAAATCAGGATCTAAAAATTTTGCGGAAGATTACAGATGTTATTACTTCAACCCTGGATGTTCACAAAGTGTGTGAGGAAATTGCTAACAATGTAACCACTAGACTGAATTTTATCGCCGGGTTGATCGCTCTGGTTGATGGGAAGAAAAACGAAATTTACCCAGTGACAGTTTCCAGAACATCAAGTGCGATGTTAGCTTTAAAGATGGTTGGCAGGTTAGAAAAATACAAAGTTTCTGTGGATGATAAACAAAGTTTATTGTCTAGGGCTGTACGGGAAATGAAACCGCAATACACTGATAATCTCGCCGATGTTTTATCACCTCCACTAAGTAACAGTATAACACAACGAATTCAGACAATGAATAAGATCAAAGGAATCGTTGTTTTACCTATTATTGCTCAGGGACGAGCACTTGGGGTACTCACAATTGGAATGAGTAAACCGATCGCGGACATAACAAGCCAAGAAAAAGAGACCTTGGCGACTCTAGCGAACCAAGCCGGCTTGGCAATTAATAATGCTTTATTATTCGAAAGGACAGAGAAGTTTAATGTAGAGCTAAAAGAAAAAGTTGAGAGCGCAACTAAAGAATTGCGAGGTGCCAATGAAAAGTTAACGCATCTAGACAAAGCCAAAACAGAATTTATTTCTATCGCTTCTCACCAACTCAGAACCCCACTTTCTACTATCAAAGGATATCTAGCTATGATTTTGGGCGGAGATTTTGGAATTATTTCTGAGGAAGTCGGGAAAACATTGACTAGAGTATATAACAGTAATGAAAGATTGATAGATTTAGTAAACAACATGCTCAATGTTTCCCGAATTGAAGGTGGTAGAATAGAATTCAATCCGAAACCTCTGCAAATTTCTTTACTGGTGGATGATGCAATCGGGGAGTTGGTACAAGTTTCTAGAGATAATAATACTCAAGTAATTTTCAAAAACCCATCTCGTAAAACAAAAGAAGTTTTAGCGGATAAAAACCTATTACACGAGATTTTGATCAACTTGATAGACAATGCGATAAAATACTCTCCTAATGGCATTGTAAAAATTTCACTACATGGCAACAGGCGAAATTTAGAATTCAGAGTCAAGGATAATGGAATCGGGCTGACTGATGAAGACAAAAAAAGATTGTTCAAGAAATTTTCTCGTGGGCATGATTCATACAAGATTTATACAGGCGGATCTGGTCTCGGTTTGTATCTAGCTAAAAAGCTAGTCGAGATGCACGGTGGCCAGATAATTGCGGAGAGTAAAGGTAAAAACAAAGGGAGTCTGTTCAAATTTACAATTCCTTATGCTTGAGATATAATACAGAGGCATTTAAAAAAATTTCTTATGGCAAAACCACAAACAATCCTTCTAGTAGAAGACGATATGGATCTCATTGAAATGTATGAGACAAAATTTAAGATGGAAGGATTTCAAGTTGAGAGGGCAGGGAATGGTGCGGAAGCTTTAAACAAAATCAAAGAATCAAAGCCATCTATTGTATTGCTAGATATTGTTATGCCAGAAGTTGATGGAGTTCAAGTTTTAAGAGACCTGAAAACAGATCCGGCCACAAAAGAAATACCAGTTCTTTTGTTAACGAACCTTGGGCAGGATGGAGACATAAAAAAAGGAATGGAATTAGGCGCGGCAGATTATCTCATCAAAGCAAATTTCACACCTAACGAAGTCGTAGGGAAAATTAACAAAGTTCTGGCTAAGTAACCTCTCATGGCAGTTGACGTAATTTGGTACATCTTTATCGGTTTTTTGCCGGGCCTCTTTTGGCTCTGGTTTTATTATAAGAAAGACTTGCACCCTGAGCCAATCAAATGGATCCTCAAAGTTTTTTTCTGGGGAATGCTAGCGACTATTCCTGCAATCATCATCGAGGTTTTGGCAGATACTTTTCTACAGATATATATCGACTCCGCCACACTTACTTACATAATAATTACGACTTTTGTGGTGGTTGCGCCAATAGAAGAAATTCTGAAATACCTAGTCGTCAAGAAAACGGTTTTTTACAACAAAGTTTTCGATGAAAAAATTGATGGAGTTATTTATGGAATTGCAGCCGGGCTAGGATTCGCAACTTTTGAAAATATTCTAGCGGCCTTAGGGTCGGGGGAGAATATAATTTTAGCCAGAGCAATTACAGCGACTCTGCTACATGCGACCGCATCAGGTATCATGGGTTATTATTTAGGTCAGGCGAAATTCCGCCCTCAGAAAAAACGTTTCTATATTACAGTGGGATTGTTAATAGCGATTGGTATACATGGTGTGTATAATTTTATCGTTACAATTGATACTGACCTAACAGTGCCGTTAATAATCGTGCTGCTAGCGGTTGTCTATGTAATTTTGGCCATAGGAATAAGGAAAATGCGGCGAGTAGAAGCCTAAATTAATCCACAGGCTGTTTGCGCTGATTGGTGGAATATTATATACTATCTAATGAAAAAATTAACTAATTCATAATCTTATGTTTGGTAAAAAAGATACAACTATAGACGACACAGCAACTATTACAAAAATTGATCCCGTGCCTATTGGAGATGAGAAACCGACTCCGAGCGAGCCACCAACAAATAAAGCAATCCCGGTCAGTGATGACTCTGCACCTTCACTTGATTCTACTCCTGAGCCAGCTCCAAAGCCAGAAAAAAAGCTTGCCCCGAACTCGAACGAAGCGAGTAGTTCAGGGGAAGACTGGCTAGACAAAGAAGAAGATTTTGAAGGTCAATTAACCCTAGATGTTTATCAAGATGAAGAAAATATTGTCATCAAATCTACGATTGCCGGAGTAAATCCAAAGGATCTAGATATATCAATTAACAACGATATGTTAATTGTCAAAGGTGAGCGTAAAAAAGAACACGAAGTCAAAGAAGACGATTATTTCTACCAAGAATGTTATTGGGGTGCATTTTCTCGCTCAGTCATTCTGCCTATGGAAGTTGAAACTGACAAAATTGATGCAACACTCAAAGATGGAATATTGACAGTCAAATTACCTAAATCAAAAAGGGCAAAAGCTAGAAAAATTGAAGTTAAAATTGGAGCATAACTCTAGTTTATTAACAATTCAAAAAGATGAGAAAAAGCATACCAGTCGTTGCCTTCGTTGTAGCCCTAGCTTTTGCAGCTAGTTTGGTGCTTGTGGGTTGCGGTAATAATGTTGGAAATACAGCAGTTGAAGCTACTCATACTAATGAAAAAACAGATCTGAGTTCAAGTGACAAGACAAAAGTATACAACTACGATGCAACAGCCGAAGTGACAGTAGGCAGTGTTACACTAGACTATTATCCAGCCAAAGCAGATTCTCGTGAAGATAAATTTACACTAGACATTCTCGATCCCAAAAATTCAGGTGAGCAATACATTCGGTTTGATGTAGAAGTTGCTAATACAGGTGAAGAAGATTTTCCTTTCTATGATGGTGTTTATTTCAAATTGCAGCCTTCTTCAAAAGGCTACACTGACACGACATTTATTACAGGCTTAAGTGACGATCCAAACACAGATGAATTCACCAATGTTTCAGAAATCCCAATTGGTGAGACAGTCTCGGGTGCAGTTTATTTCCAAATTCCAGAAACCGATACACTTGCAGACCTAAAACTTTTCTATGAAAGTAGCAAGATGGATGCTGATACATTTGAAATCCAAGAAGAAAAAATAGAATTGCCTCTATAATAATCTACTCCTTGCTTTGGCTGAGTAAAACACTTATCCACAAACGCCTTGCCAGGTCAAAGTGATGTGTAGTACACTTAACCCAGTTTTGATAAACCGCAACTAGCGGTAATCAATTTCGATGTTGGGCACATCTTGTGCCTTTTACCAAAGGAGGTAATATGAAACATCGTATTTTGTTCTTTTTTAGTATTTTCCTGGTGACCATGGTATTTTTGATTCCAAGATCCAAGGCGACAAATGTGGAAACGGCGGTTGTGAATGGTATAATGTGTCCCAATGCAAGGTTAGTACAGCATGGGCTTATGCTCACCACTGGTTTTGGTTCCGTATTTATGGATGACGGCGTTGTTGATACCAGGGCAAGCACAAATATCCCTGTGGTAGGATTTATGAAGGATTCTGGAATAATATTTTTTTCTGGAAATTCCCCGTGGAGGATAATGAATCGCCTGATCATGCCAAGTCGTGGAAATTTATGCAAAACAGTATTGAAAGAAAGCTTAGTGGCTAATCGAAGACATAGCCCTGGCTATATGGTTTTACAGCTTTTTTTCACCTTACCCGTGACAGATCGTTGCTAAATCTGAGACTTTCCCCCCCCTTTCTAAGTATAGGTAAAACTGTATGCAGGAAGGGGTCTTTTTTTGCATTATTTATCAGAATAACTAAGTTTTAGCCCTATCTAAACAAAAGTTTTATTGGCGAATTCTATTTTCTATTGCCCCACTTTTGTGGCAATGATCTGATTTGGAGT
>CAYSJE010000021.1:0-8998 GCA_964431345.1 uncultured Candidatus Saccharibacteria bacterium | reverse complement strand
AAAGAGTGCTCCAGTTATTTCGTCAATTTTTTCTTGAGGAATAAAAGTTAACTCACTAATTTCAAAATTACTGGGGTTTTTCTTTTTGGAGCCAATTTCAATCTTAACAAATTGCGCTTTAGGAGAGATAGAAACAAAACCCGAATAACGTTGTGCCTTTGTCTCAGATGATGAGCCGGATTTATCTAACTTTGTACTATTAACTATGACTGGTGATTCTCGGTCAACATACTGCCGAACAGTAATTGGTAAATTATCTATTCCTGATCCACTAAGTAACAATGAAATGAAGTAGGAATTTCCCGGAGTAACTGGTATTAGGTTAGTCATAGTTCGTCTGTGGTCTGATCCTCCCTCTGCCCTCACTTCGACTTTTGTTATTTCTGAATTATTGTCATCGATAACAACACTTCCTGGTTCGGGCGTGTAAAAAAGTTCACGCTGATTATAATATGGGGCAAATTTGTCGTTGATTTCAAAAGTAGAATTCCCCTCTATCTCTGTGGGGAGGGTTGCAATTCGAAAAATTCCATCAGTCGGCATTTTGTCATTTACTTGTAGATTTTCTCCACCTAGCTTAAATGAATTTAATCCATTCGCTGCATTTTCTCGAGAAATTTCGTAGGTAATTGAATCGCCCTCAGGGATTTCAATAGGTCTACTTTCTGAAAGATTTTGGAATCCAAATGGATATGAATAAGCAAGTTTGGCATCAGTTGATATTGTTTGGACCTGAGCTTTTGCCTGGTTCAGTTCTTCAGTTGGCACTATGGCAATGGAGTTGATAGCATTCAACCCATTTATGTTGATAAGTTTAATGTCATGGTTTCCAGCAGGAATATTTCCCTCGAATACAGGCTGCCAAACGAATTTAGTGAAGCTACTGCTGGAATCAATTTCTGTTGAAAGGAAATCAGTATTTATCTGCATATTACCACCATTAGGGCTTTCAAAATATCTAACCAAAACAATGTATTCTCCACTTTCTGTTATAGGGATTGGAATAGTTAGCGCAGGTTTGTAGTAAGTATAGTTACTCTCGTGCGGGGGCTCAGTGAAGGTATATGCAATCCCTCTATTATAATCAAAATCTGTACAAGATAAACCAAATTCTTCAGATAGCATATTGTGCCACTCACCATGCAGGGGTTCGTCTGTACGAGCCTTTGACCAATGGTTTTCAAAATCACCACGGTTAGTGAAATCAGCTGGGTAAACAAAATATTTTCCATCAAGAAATGCAGTTTCTAGATTTAGTTTAGTAGAATTATTGATAATTACGCCCTCAGAATCTGTTACAATCTTTTGCACTGTCTCAGGATCCATCTTTTCTTGATCTAGAAATATGAAAGTGTCCTTTGCGAGATCTACTGAGTCCAGTCCGGCAGCTTTCTCAAGAACATCAATACCTCCAGATACTGCATAAGTATTTCGGCCTACATCTATTGGGGCTGGGTTATTTTGGAAAGAGAAGGAGTTCAAAGTTGTGCCTATTAACTCTGATTTTGCAGTATCTAGCCCCTCTAGATAAGTAAGGTTTTTAATAGTTGCTTCTTGTTCCTCATCAAATCCTTCTTTATAAATTAGATGTGTAATTCCAAATCCAGCAAGAATCTCTTTAAGAAAAGGTGTTTGTGCCTCTATATTTGAATCGAGGAGGAGATGAAATTGCCTGCCGCTTGGTGAGTAGTAACCAAAAGTTCTAAAATCAAAAGAGCGATCAGTAAAATTGCCTATCTGTTTTTCATCACTCCATTCAAACTCTTTTGCTCCAGAATGGCTTGGATACCAAGCAGCCCTAATATTTTCTAAGGAATCACTCTGAAATTGATCATCAATCTGTTGATATTCTTCCGGAATAGATAAAGGGATATAAACTTCAGTTAAACTTTCCTTGCCTAAAGGGAAGATGTAAATGATTACTAAAAGCGAAACGGCAGCCAAAAAACCAGCTATTTTCCAGTAATTCCAATTTATGGTTGAGTCTGTAGTTTTCAAACCATTCTTTTGAAGAAAAAAACGCTCTAATGATATTGTTGTAAGTAGCAATCCAATTATGATTGTGAAAGGAAGTAATAGAACAGTCCGAGTTGGGTCTCTCACTAGCCAGCTTAAAGCTAACGGATTTTGGGCGTCGAAAAATGTGTCAAAATATAATCTAGGGATGAAATAAAAAACTAGCGGAAGTATAAGTGCTCCAAGAAAAACAACCAGTGCTACCCAGCTGATTCGCTTTTTAATATTCAGAATAAAGCCAAGGGGAACAAGAAGGAGCAAGGCGAGCCCGGCTACTTGCCAAGGAATATTTCCCTGCAAACTTTTACCACCTGACAACAAAACATCAGTAAAAGAGAAATTCTCGTATGCGACCTTGATATCATCAATCCGGACTATATAACCTGGGCTCAGAGTTTCTCCCTGCGTGATTTGTGGAGCGACGACAACTGGCAGAATCCAAACCGCACAGAATCCAATAAATAGTAAAAGTATCATTATGGAAGGAAGGACGTGTTTTCGTAATACCGCTAATTTCTCATTTGGTAGATCAGTCAAAAGCCAAACAACAAATATGACTAGCAAAACAAATCCAATGTATAGAATACTATGAGGTACAGTGGCGGCCGCAGCAAAAAGTAATGCTGTTAGAAGAATGTAAATTGGCTTTCTAGTTCTGAGGGCTTGTATGAATACCAGTGCGATTAATGGTAATAATGCGTATCCAACTGCCAGAAAATAATGTCCCAATCGACCGATTATCCAGGGATTGAAGGCATACAAGATAGCGCCGATAAATGGAATTATACTTGCAGAGATTAGGGATTGTTGATTTAGTAATCGCGAGATTTTTTTTAGAAAAAAGAAGGATCCTAGGGCTGCAATTAATAGAAGGCCTACAATCATCAGCTTATTGAAGGCAACTATTGATAATGAGAAGACTGATCCCAAGAAAAACAAAGGAGCAATGAAAATCGAGTGACTCGCGACTTCCGGCTGAGACCAACTGCCGTGTTCATTCCATAGCTGAAGATGCTCCCCGAGATAATTATCATAGCTGAGAGGAAAATTGAAGTCCCCGACGAAAATATCCCCACTTGCTTGTACTAAAGCCTGAGTTGCAAACAACACAATGACAATGAGACAGAGAACCGGTAAGGCGATTCTGAAGTATTTCTTTAGAAATGTTGTCCAATCGAGTGTGCTTTCTTTTATCTTGCACCTGGCAATCAAAATTGTCTGAATTAGAAAAGTAATGAAGCAGAAATAAGAGACAATAGCAAAGGAAGAAGCTAGGCCTTCTTGGGTAATAGCGAAAAGAATTGAGGATGCCACTAAGCACAGAGCTCCTAGGTAGAAAACATGACGACGTTTTATTTGATAATACAAAACCTCAATCAAAATAATTGGCAGCAGTATTTCAACTAGATCAAATTTGAGAAGCCAAAAAACGACTAGGCAACAAGCTAGTATAAGCTGATACGTAAACCAACGGCGATTAATTTTTAGCATGAACATGACTCTTTCTCAAACCCATTATAATCAGTGAAATAATTAACAATGAAACCAGGCTACCTAAAACAGTCAGCGAAATTATGATTCCCTTTTTGTATAAACGCTGTGGTGCATACTTTATTTCAATCGAGTAATCCCCTGCTTTATCAACTAACCATCCGTTTGCATACCCATTTACTTTCTGATGTGTCCCCAAAGGAATCCCCCCGATGGTTGCTTGCCATCCAGGATGGAAGGTTTCTAGAAAATTTAAATAGTATGGTGTGGTTGCCGAGCTAACTTCCACCCGAAAATGAGCCGGATTATTTTTTTCAAAGCTAATCTGTGGAGGGGAACCTGTTTTGTCCTGTACCGTATCATTGATTTTGATGTCAGAAAAAGTCAAATAGTATAGGTTGAAACCAGCCCTTGTTTTAGTCTTGTTCTCTTCAATGATTTTTATGATATGTGTACCAGCTGGTAATTTAATATTCCCAAAAGTATATAGATTGAAATGATCAAGTGAATCAGATGTACAATCTATTATACCAATCTCGTTATCATCTAAATTGACATTTAGCGAGATGCTTTTGTCATCACAGCTGTAGGCTAAATCAAAATTGTAATCTTCTTTTTCAGAAGTGTGAAACTCATATTCAATTTCATTATCCACTTTATTACTTTTGACCTTCCGAGATCCTAATTCCCAATTTTCCATATTAGAAATGTATGTTTCATCAAAGGCATCAATGTAAATCGAATCAATTTCGACTGCAGGTTTTATTTCTGATTCTTGATTTTCTCCGGCAAACAGAAAAGTGGTATTGGGATATTGCTCGAAATCTACAAAGTTTAGTAAGTACAATAAGGAGTTAGGATTATCATCAATTTTTACTATTCTATTTGAAGGATAGATTAAAGGCAGAGTGTCTTTGCCTTGCCAATGGCTCAAGTCATCATTATCTTGCAATGGTTCTCCGAAATGGTTGTTTAATCTTTCATGTAGAAGTTCTGAATAGTTTTCTTGCCCAAAGAAGGACAATTGTCGTGAATAATGTGCAGGTTTTCTGTCTTTCACCCAAATAAAATCGCGGCTATTTAGAAGTGAGAAAAACTGTGATGCAGTCGGATAGTCGTTGTATGTTGCGAGGGCAGCATCACGAGCGAGGCGTTTACTGTCGTTATCTACTCCTATATCAGCTATCACAACAGGGATTGGAGAGTATGACATATTAGGATCATTTCCCTGCAAGCTGGAATCATCATCTGGATTGATAAATTTTGGAGAGTTGGACATTGGAAAATATGTTAATCGGTAATCCTCATTTGTCTGATCAAGTTCACGTACGATTCCCTTGAGCTCTGGGTTACTTGAGAATGTCTTAAGATCGTTGTTCAGAAAACCAAACAAAAAAGGACATGAATAAACAAAGACAATGCCAATAACTGCAATTAAAACAACTAAAAATGCTATATTTTTCGACTGTGTTTTTGATTTATGTAATTTGTGGTTTACCCAAAATGCCAATAAGATAGCTAGGCAGAAGGTTGGTAATACTAAGATATGATGCAATGTTCGAAAGAGAAAGAACGGAGTAAAATATTTGTATATTGTCAGATTAAGTGATCCAAATGGCTCTAATCCCCCTTTGACAAAGAACAAAGAGGCAAACAAGGTAATTAAGCAAAACCAAAGAAATCGGTTTTTTTTGTAAACCAGTACGATACTAATGGATAGAATTAGTATGGCAGCTGTCGTAAGCAACCAAATTATGTTTAGACCGGGAGGTAGTGAATTAATGAAATAGGGATTCCAAAAACCGAAGAGATTGATTGCTTCCATAAATGGAATGCCGTTTGTGATAAGAGCTGAAAGAGAATCTTCTGTCTTTAGGGTATACAAATTTGAAACAGTAGCTCCGAAATTACCGAACAGGGGTAGTAGCCAATAAAGATTTAGTAGAAAAGCCTGTCCAGCAATTAACAGGACGCTAAGAGTATACTTTTTTCGAAATTTGGTCGCAATGATTATATATAGAATGAACGATACAAAGATAAAAACAGCAAACTGGTTTGCTATACAAGCCGCACCGTAAGTTATTCCCCCGGCAAGTACCCATGACCAATTCAGTTTTCCTTCACTGGAAACACTTCGAACAAAAAGCAAACACACTAATGGCAGAAGTGCATAGGAGATATAATAGGTAATTGGTCCGCCAACAATTTGATTAAAAATAATTGGGGAATAACCATAAATGAAACCGGCAACGATCGCAGCAATGTTGAAGGTGAATCCATTTTTCTGGTTACCAAATCTGCTTAGGAAATATCGGGTAGCCAAATACATAAAGAAAGCGGCGGCAAATGTTGCCAAGAAAACCACAATTTTTGAAATGGTATCTCCAGATAATCCAAGGGTGGTACCAAGAGTTCCAACAAGATAGGAATTCCAGGCAGATACTTGCCCATTCGACATATCAAATCCCTCATTGTAAACATCATTCCAAACATATTGGGATTGTTCTTTCATCACCTCAAAATGTTCGCTTTCCTCCGGAATAGACCAGTCAAGGGAACGCCCAATAACACCCCCTTCGTTAATGAAGGGAATTATTGAGACAACTGAAACTAGACAGAATAGCAGCAAGGCACAAACAGTATATTTTGTTTTAGTAAACTTTTTAAACATTTGCACAATCCAAAAAAAACATAGCTTACCTAATCCTAATAATCAAACAAGTCCAAATACTTTAAGAAACTGACTATTCTCCTCGATAGGAGCGACCATGTCTGAAAATTGATAAACCCTCAATTACATCAAGTTTGAGTTTTGACCAAGAAAAAAGATCCTGCTTCACTCTATACAATACATATGACGGCCGGAGGTAGAAATTTTTATGAACCCGATCCCTTGCTTTCATGAGAAAATCTAGTGTCATGCCATCGGGGACATACTTTGGCCAATTGGCTCGAAATGTATCGCCAAGTTTTCCTTCGATATAATCGTCAATCAAAGTTCTTTTGATCTTTCCTTGTTTAACCAATTGCTCCCATAATCTAGTCCCCGGCATTGGTATCGTGATATGCGTTCCGACTAAATTTGCCTTTACTTTCTTGGGAAACTCGACTGTTTCTTCCATCTCTGCTTTTGTTTCCGTGGGGAAACCTAGCATTAAATACATATCTCCCTCAATTCCGATTTTTCTGGTTAGCTCAAAGGCCTTGATAATTTGTTCCTCCGAAATTTTCTTATTAATGATCTTATTCCTAACCCTGTCGTTCCCTGATTCAATTCCAAACAAGATTTTTTTGCAGCCAGCCTTCTTCATCAATTTGAGCAATTCAGCATCAACCAAATTAACTCTAGTCTGTACATGCCAAAGAAATGACTGGTCACTTTTCAAAATTTCATTACAAAGTTTTGTAGTATATTTACGATTCATAGTGAAACAATCATCCATGAACATGAAGTGCTTACTGCCAGTGATTCTATAGACTTTTTCCATTTCTTGTACAACTAAACGGGGGTCTCTGAAGCGAATGCGTTTACTAATAGCTGGAAGACTGCAAAAAAGGCAGTTATAGGGACAGCCACGACTAGCAGAAATGCTATTGAGCATGAAGTTTTCATAGCGGCTAAAGTCAACAAGGTGCCTAGCAGGCATTGGAAGTTTATCTAGGTCAGTGGCCGGCTCCGATTCATAAATCCCTTTAACTTCTTTATTCTCTCTAATTATTTGTTTAACTAATTTTGGGAATGTTATTTCAGATTCACCTAATACTCCAAAATCAAAAACTGGATATCTTCTCAGGAAATCCGGGGCACTGGTGATATGATGGCCGCCGATGCCAATTGAGCCAGCATACCCATCCTCACGTAAGGCTTTCACTAATTGTACCGCCCCTCTAATATTGCTGGTCAGGGCTGAGATACCGATTACTTTTGGTTGTTCTTCTCTAACAATATCAACAGTTTCTTTCTTCGAAAGCTTGAATGATGTGTCAAAAATCTTAACTGAAAACCCAGCCTCTTCTAAGCAAGCAGCTAAGTACATTGGTCCCATTGGTGGATGATCAAGAGAAACGTCACCTTTGGCACTTTTTATGTCGGCCCTGCTCGCTTCATAGGAAGCAGGTGGGTAGATTAGTAAAACATCAGGCATTTTTTTACGATTATGTTTGTTAGATTCTGCGCGCTATTACTACAATTGCCGCACCAGTTTCGTTTTTCTGTGATTCATCTTCAGCTATAATTTTTGCCAATTTCTTTTCAACTTCTGGTGATTTTTTATCAACTCCAAATTTTTTCTGAACAGAAGTATTGAATGCGATTTTGTCCCATATATAAAGCGTCTTTTTCCCTATATAATACTCAGACTCAATAAGCTCAAAACCACTGTCCGCAAGGCGCGCCTGCCAACCTTCCTTGCTGAAACAATTGTAGTGGTTAAGCATTGCATTACGTTTTTTTGTGTACCAATTTGCAAGAAATGGCATCTTTAGTCTATTAAAGAGCTGGTAAAAATATAAATACTCTTTGTATTTGTGACTAGGAGTCGTAAATATGAAATAACCACCTGGCTTCAGTAAGCGAGCGGTTTCTGATAAAACTTTGTCTATGCCGTCTATATGTTCAATTACACAATTGGAAAAAACAGTATTAAAAGAATTATCTTCGAAAGGCATTTTCCGTGCATCCCCTTTAACTACCTTTTTATAAATCCCACTCTTCCGTGCAGGAACTAGCATTTCATCCCAATTATCAAACCCAACATCAGGTTGGCCTTCAAATATTGCTTTGGCGATCTCTCCCTCACCGCAACCTAAGTCAAGAATTGGTCGCTTTATTTCGTACTTCTGCAAAAGATTGGAAATTGCTTTCAGTTCTATCGCGCGAAATAATGCGATCGATGGATGATCATATGATTTCACCATTTCACCTAGCCAATTTGATGATTGCCGAATTTGAATAATGTCGTTCATTTTGTTATTTTTGTGTAATAAGGTTTTTTATTATAGCGTTTGCCGATAGCATTTTCCCATAGGCCAACAACTGTTCCCCAGGGGGCACCTAGATAGCCCGTGTTTCCGGTTTTTAAAAATCCAGAAAGGTAGAAGATGTTCATCGCAAACAAATTTGAGTGAAGGTGATAGAATTTACTCAAAGTATTTGGTTTGATATCCCGATAGTAATATAGAAGGAAGTTACGTAATCTAGTATATGTTTTTGTGCGAGCGGAAAAAATTCCTTTTTGGCTAGGAATGTGCTGAATAGATGCTTTAGGATTAAAAATCATTTTGTATCCTAGTTTCCTTATTCTAAAGCATAAATCTGGCTCACTCCATTCCCCTACTTCAAGGATGTTTTCGTCCCAGCCTCCAGCCTGTTCAATCAATTTACGCCGCAAGCTTGTATTAAATGCTTCCAGCCAATAAACCTCCAAATTTTCCTTAATTTTTAAGCTGCGTTCATCTTTCGATCCTGGTGAAAAAGTTCCACTTTTGTAGA
>CAYSJE010000020.1:0-9362 GCA_964431345.1 uncultured Candidatus Saccharibacteria bacterium | reverse complement strand
CAATGAAAAGGGCGGAGGAGAATTTTTCCCTTCATTGAATGAGTGGCTGCCACTATGTCTAGCCATATACGTGACAAGCAAGTTCATCGATGTGTTTATTGAGGAGCTTATCAAGGATTGTTACAAAATAACGTTAGGGAAAATAATCAATAGCACCCGTGCAGGAGAGAATGGGAAGAATGCAAAAATATCAATAACAGTGCACGGCGATGAAAACTATATAAATTTTTATTTTCCGCGGTCTTCAGAAGAGAAAGATGTGAAAAAGGCTCTGTCAGAGATCCCGAAACATTATAAATCGGTTGATAAGGAAATTGATATTCAGGATTATATTTTTGATGTTTCTTCTGATGAGTGGAAAGAATTTTAAAATAACTTTATGAAGAGGGGTGGTCATTAGTTTAAATATGTCAAAAGAGTTTTTGTTAGATACGAATATTATTATCAAGCTGTGGAACGATAATCCAGATGTGATAGATTTTTTAAGAAGTCATTCCAAATGTGATTTCAAAGTAACGAATGATACCGTAATGGAACTTGCCAATGGTGAAATAGAGAACTTTTTCCCGAAAATGGGTTTGGAGTTGCAAGCTCTGGCGGATCGAATAATTAACAATCCCGTTTCTATGGATAGGTCTTTCAGACCAAGTAGCTATGTTGTTTCTGAAGATAATGGATTATATTTGGAAAAAGCTAACAAAGTTTCAGCGACGGACTATGGATTGATAAATATATGTTTGGAGGACTCATGTTATGTGCTGGTTACTGAAGATAAAAAGATGCTAAAAAGTTCGGCACGTTTGATGGATAGCAATCGATTTTATAACTATATGGAATTCATGAAATTATTGGATAATGAGTATGGCTATCAGGAGTGTTGAAAACGGCCTATTTGTCTTTGTCGCCAGGCAAAGGCTGAGCAATAATCATGAACAGCCGAATAACCCTGCTCGCGATTTCACTTGCTTGCGCAAGCAAGTTTGCTTTGTCATCTGAGAGCTCATCGCCAAATTCTTTCTTGTAGATTCGTTTGAATTCCTCTAGCGCCTTTTTAGAGATTTGCATAGGTTCATAAATTAATATTGTATGTCATCAACTGAAGATGCCTTTGCCTGGATAGTCAATATTCTGCACAAGCATAAAATCCAATTTCAGATTAGCGGTGGTTTAGCTGCGAAAATGTATGGAGCTACTAGACCTATAGCTGACATAGATATAGAGATGTCTGATGATGGCTTTGAGAAGATACTTTTGGAGGTAAAAGAATTTGTTATTTTTGGGCCAGAGCGTTATATTGATGAAACATTTAATGTTAAACTATTAACACTGGAGTATAAGGGGCAGGAGATTGATTTGTCGGGAGAAAATGGAGAAAAGATTTTTGATAAGAACTCGGGTAAATGGGTTGATAATGAGATTGATTTTTCAACGGCAGTTAATATGGAAGTATTTGGCATTGAGGTTCCTGTAATTTCTAAAGAAGCACTTATTAAATACAAATCATTGATTCAGCGTGATGTTGATTGGTCTGATATCAAAGAGATTTCGAATAGTTAGGGATGCTAAGTGGGGTGTCGAGTTTAATAAAAAAAATTCGCCCTGCCAATGAATTTTATACTTTTATGATAGATTGCCAAAAAGCTGACTTTTAGTCTATAATGTAGAGGACTAATTATCGTCGTCTGTTTTAATTTAACCAAATTCTATGAAAGACATTACTATTATCGGTACAGGGGCCGCGGGTATGACTGCAGCTATTTATGCCAAACGCTATGGTCTTGATCCATTACTAATTGGCGAGACTCGTGGTGGTACGGCAGTTAATGCCTTTCAGATAGAAAACTATCCTGGCTTTCCTAAAATCAGTGGTTTTGATTTAATGGAGAAATTTCGATCGCATGCTGAGGGCTTAGGAGTAGAGGCCAAAGATTCAAAAGTAGATGAAGTTAGAAAAATTACAGATGGCTTTGAAGTAAAATCAGGTGATGATGTTTTTGAAACAAAGACAATTATATTAGCACTCGGGACTACACGCAGAAAACTTGGTGTGCCAGGTGAAAAAGAATTGGATGGGAGAGGCGTAGCTTATTGTGCAACTTGTGATGCAGCTTTTTTTAAAGACAAAACCGTGGCAGTGGTTGGTGGATCTGATGCAGCTACTATGGCTGCCATGCTCTTAACCCAGTATTGTCCCAAAGTTTATGTTATTGCGAGAGGGGAGCGATTAAAAGGCGAGCCAATCTGGATTGAGAGAGTAGAAAAAAGTGATAAAGTTGAAATAATTTTGAATACAAACGTTATAAAGATAAACGGAGAGAAAAGCGTGGAGTCCCTTGATTTGGATCAGGAATATGAAGGCAAGAAAAAATTAGATGTTCAAGGTGTATTTATAGAAATTGGAGCTTTGCCAGCTTCTGAGTTGGCTGAAAATCTCGGTGCAGAATTGAACGAAGGTAAAAGAATTGTAGTCGATGACAAACAAGAGACTAGTATAGAGGGTGTGTTTGCAGCCGGAGATATTACGGACAAGACAGGAAGATTTGAGCAAATTGTGAACTCAGCGGCACAAGGTGCGCAAGCAGCTTACAGTGCATTTCAATGTTTAACAGACAAAAAATAAATGACAGGGCAAAAAGCAAAAAAGATCCTTGAAGAATATCGGCCAGAGATTGATAAATACATAAATGATTTTTTTAAGATAGAACTTGCGGCAGCCAAGAAAATCGATCCGATTATTTATCACAATGTCAAAGCTCTAGAGAAGCTGGTTTTATATGCAGGGAAACGTTTGCGTCCGATTTTGACAATACTGGCTTACAAAGCTGCTGGTGGTAAAAATGACAAAGAAATTAGAAAGGTTGCAGTAGCGATTGAAATGTTCCATGTTTTTCTTTTGATCCATGACGATATTTGTGATCGGGACGATTTGCGTCATGGAGTAGATACCTTGCACGAAGTTTATCGAAAATATCATAGACAGAAGAAGCTTCTAGGAGATTCAGAACACTTTGGTAATTCAATAGCTCTCCTAATTGGAGATATTGCATCTTATTTCGCCAACAAGATTATAATAGAGTCAAATTTTTCTGCTGATAAACGGCTCAAAGCTTTAGATCAATTAAGCAGGGCAATGGTGAATACTGGGTATGGCCAAATATTTGATGTTCTCTCTAGTGCTCAGAGAAAAGTTTCAGAAATGGAAGTTCTCCGAATTCATTATTACAAAACAGCAAAGTATACTATAGAGAATCCATTGCTAGTTGGTAATTTATTGGCAGGAGGTAAGGCTAATATCTCAGAAAAAATTTCTCAATATGCTATACCACTAGGCATTGCGTTTCAAATACAAGATGATATTTTGGGGATGTTTGCGGATGAGAAAAAACTTGGTAAACCTGTTGGTTCAGATCTGAGGGAAGGTAAACATACTTTGCTAGTGACTGAAGTAATGAGTAGGGCAATAGCTTCGCAGAAAAGACAGTTCAAGTTGTTGCTTGGGAAAAAAGACCTAACTAAAACAGAATTAGCTGACGCTAGGGATATAATTGAGAGTTCGGGCTCACTTGATCACTCGAAAAAATTGGCGTATAAGTATGCTAAAAAAGCAATGCTAGCGGGACAGGCTTTACCAATTAGAAAAAAGGAAAAGAACTTCCTCGAGGGCATTGCTAGATATATAGTTGAAAGGAAACTTTAGTATATGAAGGTTAATCTCGCTAAAAGTGCCGGGTTTTGTTCAGGGGTCAAAATTGCGGTGCGTAAAGCTTTGCAAGCTGCCAAGAAATATCCAGGCTGTGTTTACATGCTCGGAGATATCGTGCATAATGAAATTGTTGTTGAAGGATTAGCTGAGGCTGGGATCAAAGTTGTTGCAAAAATTTCAGAAATACCGCCTCGCGCGGTTATTTTGATAAGAGCGCATGGAGCTGTCCCGAAAATTTATGAAGCTGCGAAGAAGAGAAATCTGAAAATAGTAGACGCGACTTGCTGTATGGTTGTAGATATTCACAAAGAGGCGATCAGGATAACCAAGCAAGGTTTACGCATTGCAATTATCGGAGATAAAAAGCATGATGAGGTCGAAGGTATTGCAGGGCAGATTGACAAGGCAATAATTCTGCCGAACAAAGAAAGTGTTCAGTCGTTCCCGAGGGGTGTTCAGAAAATAGGAGTTGTTGTTCAATCAACGCAAAGCGAGGGGGATGTAAAAGATGTCTTGGGTGAATTATTTAAGCGAGTTCGGGAGGTATATTTTGTAAATACTATTTGTAATCCGACAAAACAACATCAAGCAGAAATGGAAACTATGCCGAAAGAAAATGATGTAGTGATAGTAGTTGGTTCGAAGACAAGTGCGAATACAAAAAGGCTTACAAAAATTTCTCGTGAACTTAATCCGAAAACATATCAAGTTATGACAGCAGAAGATTTAGAAAAGAAATGGTTTAGGGGGGCAAAGTCTGTTGGTGTAACAGCCGGAGCTTCTACTCCCGATAGTGTAATCAAAGATGTGGTTGGAGCGTTAAACAAGTATTGATGATCAAACGAAAAAAAACTAGAACAGTATCGATTGGCGATATCAAAATAGGGGGTAGAGCCCCTATTTCTGTGCAGACGATGACTACTACCGAGACCTCAGATGTTGCTAAAACAGTGGCTCAAATTAAGCAGGCAGAAAAAGCTGGCTGTGAAATAATTCGCATGGCTATTCCAGATATGAAGTCTGCTCAAGCAGTTGCTGAAATCAAAAAGAAAACGTCGATACCTTTGATAGCCGATATTCATTTTGATTATCGGCTAGCTTTAGAATGTGTAAAGCAAGGTATAGATAAACTTAGAATCAATCCAGGCAATATTGGTTCACCTAGTAGAGTAACTGCAGTCGTTGATGCGGCTAAAGAATCTGGGATTCCAATCAGGATTGGGGTGAATATGGGCTCTCTAGAGAAGGGAATTCTTGCGAAGCATGGGCGAACAGCTAGAGCAATGGTCAATTCTGCTTTGCGCCACGTCAAAATATTAGAAAGGCGAGGGTTCAAAGATATAATAGTTGCGATGAAAGCTAGTGATGTTGAGCGGACTGTTGAGGCGCATAACTTATTTGCGCAAAAAACAAATTATCCCACTCATATTGGCGTGACAGAAGCAGGAACCGAATTTTCTGGTACTATAAAATCTAGTATAGGAATTGGATCGTTGTTATTAAATGGAATTGGTGATACTCTGAGGGTTTCCCTAACAGCGCCTATAACCGAAGAAGTTAGAGTCGGGTTTGAAATCTTGCAAGCTCTAGGTATTAGAAAGAGAGGTGTTGAGGTCACGAGTTGCCCAACTTGTGCACGAACAAATATTGAGGTAGAAAAATTAGCGAAGCAAGTTGAGGCAAAGTTGCAATTAATAGATAAACCACTCAAAATCGCGGTAATGGGATGTGTAGTGAATGGACCGGGTGAGGCAGCTGAGGCAGATATTGGAATTACTGGTAGCAAGAATCAAGCAGTTATTTTTCGTAAAGGTAAGGTAATAAAGAAAGTGGCTTTTAAGGATGCGCTAAAACATCTACTTGCAGAAATCGATAAAATATCGTAAACTAAGGTAGTTTTTATTATTCTATGGTAAGTGAAGTGAAGGCAGAAGCCCTAACAATTAACCAAGCAGATGAGGCTACTGAAGTAGCTGAGTTAGCAATCCCAAAGCACATTGGGATTATTATGGATGGCAATAGACGTTGGGCTGAGAATCAGGGGTTACCGCGAGCTAAGGGGCATGAGCAAGGTGCTGATACTCTAGAGAAAATTGTGGAGCATTGTGGAAATTTGGGAGTAGAGGCAGTGACAGTTTATACTTTCTCGACAGAGAACTGGAAAAATCGAACAAAAATGGAGCTCAAAGAAATTTTTTCTCTTATCAAAATAGTTTTGACCAGAAGGTTGAAGCGAATGAAAAAAGATGGAGTAGCTTTGGGATTACTGGGTGAGATTGATCGTTTTCCTCTTAGTATTCGAAAGGTTTTATTTCATGCAAAAGAAGTATTGAAAAAAAATCATAGAATCAAACTTAATCTAGCTCTAAACTATGGCGGTCGGGATGAAATTTTGAGAGCTTTCAAAGAAATCGTTAGCAAAAAAGTTTCAGCAAAAGAAATCAATGAGGAATTAGTCGCAAAACATTTAGATACTAGTGGTCTACCTGAACCAGAGTTAATTATTCGGACTGGTGGTAGGCAGCGACTGAGTAATTTCTTAGTTTGGCAGTGTACGTATAGTGAGCTTTATTTCACAGATGTTCTTTGGCCAGATTTTTCTTCAGATGAACTAGACAAGGCTATTTCTTTTTACAATAATTGTAATAGGAATTTTGGGAAATAATGAGTTTAAACAGCTTTATTGAGCTGTTTTTTGTTGGTTAAAGTAAATCAATCCACTGGCCAATTAGGTCACACTTTGCTAGAATAAGGTATTGTAATTCAGAATAAATATATGAAAGTTGTGATTTTTGCGGGAGGGATAGGATCTCGTTTATGGCCGATTAGTCGTGAAAAAACCCCAAAACAATTCGATAGAATTTTTAACGGTAAATCGACATTGGAATTAATGGTAGAAAGGGTTACTCCAATTGTTGATTGGTCAGACATTTACATTTCTACGGCAGAAAAATACCTGCCAGCAGTTCACAAACAGCTGCCGAAAATTAATTTGGAAAATATCATAACAGAACCAGATCGTCGAGATTTAGCTCCGGCGGTTGGATTAGCGATGACGAAGTTGAGTGATGTTCAGGATGAGCCGGTGGCAATACTATGGGCAGATCATCTTATGAGCAAGCCTGGTGTTTTCCGCAAAGGCTTAAAAGTTGGTGAAAAACTGATCAAAGAAGATCCTAATCGTTTTATTTTCTTTGCTCAACCTCCTCGATATGCTGAGCAAAATCTTGGCTGGATCAAAGTTGGTGATGAGATTGAAAAAGTGGAAGGTGTTTCTGTAAGAAAATTCAAAGATTGGCATTATCGGCCACCGCTTGATAAATGCAAGAACATGTTTGCTTCAAAAGAATGGATATTGAATGTTGGTTACTGGGTGACAACTCCAAAATTTGTATTGTCCCAATATGAAGATAAAAAACCTGGAATGTATAAACAGTTGAAGCAGATCGAAAAAAGCCTTGGTAGTTCACAAGAGGGTAAGATTTTGAAGAAAGTATATCCAAAACTTGAAAAGATTTCCTTTGATGATGCAATTCTTCAAAAAATGAAACCTTCCCAGGCCGTAGTACTAAAACTAGATCTTGGTTGGAGTGATCCTGGGAATTTGTATTCTATTAAAGAAGCTTTGCAGAAGTCAGTAACGAGCAATGTTACCAAAGGTAATGTGATAGATTACAAGACTAAAGACTCTTTTATCTATAGTACTGATCCAAAAAAAACGATTTGTACTGTTGGATTAGAAGGGATGATTGTTGTGGAAACCCAAGATGCTGTATTAGTTGTTCATAAAGACAATGTGCCCGAAGTGAAAAAGTTAGTTAGTTCGTTGAAGAATACTAAGTGGGATAAATTAACATAATGAAAGAAGAATTTTTGAATCAAATTGATGAAGGGAAGAAGAATGGATTTCGAAAGAAGTTAATGATTTTTGTTACCATAATTGTTGTGGTCGCAATTATTTCTGGATTGTTTTACGTTTGGCTGAATAGGACTATCAATGTACCAGTGAATAAAAACAGCCAAGTTTATGAAGACCTAATAATAGAAGAAGGGATGGGGGTAGGGGAGATAGCAGATAAATTATTTGAAGCAGAAATTATTAATAGTGATTTCGCATTCAAATATTATGTTTGGGCGAACAAGAAATCGGGAGATTTCAAGCCTGGTTTGTTCACAGTGAACAAAAATATGAACATTCCAGAAATAATTTCTGTTCTTACTAATGATAGATCTGGAGAAATCCAATTAACTCTTCCGGAAGGCCTGACTGTTTCTGAAATAGCAAGTGAGGTTACAGATGAATTTGCGAGGACATCTCAAGGGACTTCGCTTTCTCAAAAAACAAGCGATGAGTATTATGCAGATTTCATTGAGGCAACTGATCAGGAATATGATTTCGCATTTTTAGCAGATAAACCTGCTGATCAAGGTTTAGAGGGATATTTATTTCCAGATACTTACAGAATTTATCGTAGTGCGGGCATGCCTGATGTTGTAGAAAAAATGCTGATTAATTTTGGTGAAAAAGTAACGCCAAGAATGATAGAGCAAATGCAAGAGCAAAACTGGACGATTCATGAGGTGTTGACACTGGCTAGTATTGTACAAAAAGAAGCTCGGATAGAAGACATGCCAGAAGTAGCTGGGATCTTTATTTCTCGCCTTAAACAAGGCAAAAGATTAGAGTCTGATGCGACGGTAAATTATGTAACAGGAAATGATAAGTTGCAGCCGACTTTCAAGGAAACAGAAATAGATTCACCATATAATACCTACAGAATTACAGGCTTGCCTCCTGGCCCAATTGCGAATCCAGGCTTAGATGCAATTGAGGCGGTGTTGAATCCTGAAATATCTTCTAATCTCTATTTTCTAAATACCCCTGAGGGTGATACACTATTTAGTGTTACTTATGAGGAGCATTTAGAAAAAAAGAAAAAGTTTTTGGACAATAACAATGACGATACTCAAGAATAGCGGACAACATTTAGGATTAGTTTTTATTGCTTTACTAACTATTATCGTAGTGGGGTTTTTGGCGATGCAACAATTTAGGGGGAGAGATGTTTCTGCAATGGCAGGGATTTTTAATGAGCGAGTCAATAGCAGTCAATACACGACAGTCGGAACTTTTTTCAGATAATTATTTAGTCAAATTAAGAATATGAATTATTTAAAACATCCAGTAGCCCTATTATTGTATATTGGAGCAATACTCCTAATATTGAGCGGCTTTTTTGACTGGATTAGTTTTAGCGCTGATTGGACAGGTGATTTTATCGCAGCGGCAGTTTCTGATTTGCTAGCCATAAAAATGCTTATCGTTTTGATTTTGGGGCTTATTATCCTTGTTTTGGGGATTTTGGGTGCCTGGAAAGGTAAGCGAGGGCTTTCGGTTGTTAATCTAATTTTGGCTTCAGTCGCGCTATCAATAATAGTAACAGCCTATGTGAGCGGTAGTAACGCAGAATTATTAGGAATTCAAGGCATGGCGTTCGGTTACTATTTTGCTATTAGTGGCACAGCAATAATTTTTATCACTTCCATCTTGGCTTTATTCAAGTTCAAGGGAGAAAAAACTTCTATTGCTCCAGTTCCACCACAGGGCGAATTCTATTTTCTATTGCCCCACTTTTGTGGCAATGATCTGATTTGGAGT
>CAYSJE010000019.1:6133-9408 GCA_964431345.1 uncultured Candidatus Saccharibacteria bacterium | reverse complement strand
GCAAAATCAAGACAAGCCGAAAAAGTGTTCTTTGTGTGACGAAAACGTGAAATACGTTGATTACAAAGATATCAAAACTTTGCGTAAATTTTTATCTCCTTACGCTCGTATTATGCATCGTTTACGTACTGGCACCTGTGCCAAGCATCAGCGTTCTCTAGCTAGAGCTATGAAGAAATCTCGATTTATGGGATTAGTCCCTTACATCACGCACTAAACAAATGCTGTCCATCTCCACTATAAAAGTAGGTACTAAATTGGTTCACAAGGGTGATCCCTGGGAAGTAACCTCAGCTGCTCATAACAAACAAGGCCGAGGCGGGGCAATTTTGAATACAAAATTGCGTAATTTAAAAACTGGTGGTGTAATCAGTCAGACTTTCCTAGGCAAAGATTCTGTCCCTGAAGCAGATTTAGAACAAACCAAAGCTCAGTATTTGTACAAAGAAGGTAATCAGTACAATTTCATGGATAAAGAAAGTTACGAGCAATTTACTTTGACAGAAACTCAGCTTGGACCGAAAGCAGATTATTTAATAGACGGGACTAATATAGATATTCTGAAATTTGAGGAAGAACCGATTAATATTGATCTGCCGGTCAAGATAGCCATGACTGTTACTGAAGCTCCTCCTGGCGTTCGCGGCGATACCGCCCAAGGCGGAACCAAACAAGTAACCCTAGAAACAGACAAACAAATAAGCACCCCTCTATTTATAAAAGAAGGTGACAGGATTCTGGTCGACACTCGTGATGGTAGTTATGTCGAGAAAGCTAAATAAGATGCAAGCTCGTAAAAATTTTATTGCTCTGAACGAAGGATTTGTTTGTGAGCATTGCCAAAAAAAAGTGCCCCCGATAAAACGGGGGTCTTATCGTAATCATTGCCCTTTTTGTCTATACTCCAAGCACGTCGATAAAGATGTGCCTGGTGACAGACAAAGTGAATGCCAAACTCTAATGCCACCAATTAGACTAGAACAGGCAGGTGAAGAATATGTAATTGTTAATCAGTGCCAGAAGTGCCAGAAAATCTCTCGCAACAAATCTGCACCGGATGATGATTTTGATAAGCTGCTAGAAGTTATCAAACAATAAAAACCCCGTTGCACACCACAGGATCTTATTTGTCAATAGGTTAATTGTCTGATTTGCTAAGATAATAGTATATTAATTTATAATTTATGCTAGGCGAAAAATCTTTCCCTGAACCAAACAATCCGTATTTTGATGCAGAGCAGCAAAACGAGATTAAGGACAGATATTGGACTGAGTCGAGACACAATGATGAAAGTACATTTGTCGAAATTTTGGATTGGCTAGCAGGAAAAACACCAGGATTTGTTGGTGAATATGATCCAGAAATAAAAGAAAACATGGAAAAAGCTCGCAAGAAATTTGCTGCAGAGTATGAAAAAATGGAAACACCAGAGCGCACTGATTTTAAAAAGGCACTGTATGTTTTAGGTGTAGAAGGCTGGAAAGATATTTTATCCTTTAGAGATAGTTTCAATATGATTTCTGTTATGAATGAATCACTAGAATATGCCGAGGATAAAGGATTGATTCTGCCCCGCAAAATGGTTAAGAGGAAAGTTGGAGGAAAAGAAACAGAGATTAAAGATAGTTTTGGTATGGAGTTATTCATTACTCATGTGCCTGATGCAAATTTATTAGAAGATTTGTCAGGGGAATTCAAAATTCCTATTATGGGACTTCACTACCCCTGGTACATTGGCCAAGGTAGTTTTTTTGGGAAACTTGTTTTTGGGGCTGAAAAATTCGGCAGGGCAAAAGAACGTCGCCACGAAAAAATGGCGATGGGAGCTGATGATCGAATTGTTACTCTTGCCAACCAACTCGATGTTGATATTACTGTTCATCCCAACGATTATGAAAAATTTCCAGATGCATTTAAAGATTCAATAAACGACAGGGCTTTACTAGAAAATCTACCCGCCAAGGGCAAGGATATTAAAAAAATTCAATCCAAAGAAGACCTAGAAGCATGGACTGACAAGTTTATCGAATATGCTAACAAACATAATGTCCGCGGAATCACTTTAGATACCGCTCCTTTAGCAGCTATTTATGCTGTTATGAAGAATAATAGGGAAGAAGAACTTAGAGATGATGAAACCAGGCAATTTATACTCTCGCAAATCAAAAAATTCGAAGATTCTATAGATAAACCAATTGAAAATATCCACCTTGGAGAAACCAGAAATATTAACTGGAAAGGATCCCCTATTCCAAAACCAAGGCAAAAACTAGAAGACGGGGTTTCCCTGACTCGACATGCTCCCGGTAGCCCTCGAATGATTAAGTACGAAAAACTAATGCAGGAATGGATCGCCGGTAATAATTTCCCCAACATGAGTAGAGCAACTCAAGAAGTCTGGCCATCCATTAGCCCCAAAAAAACTATCGTTGACGTTGTCACTGGTGGAATATTTATGTGGCAATGCCTAGACCTTTGGCAAATGACACAAGCGAGAGCTCAGCAAAAAGGGAATTAGAGATTTCCCTCAGAAATTAGTATAGGAACAGGCATGCCTGTTCCCTACGAAAATAGACCCGATATTCGGGTCTATTTACTATTCTAAGCTTTCTTATTTCACCGGCTCAACCACTACTCCATCTTTCACTGCTTTCCAAATTTTCTTTTCAATATCTTCGGCTATTTTAGGATTATCTTTGAGATAGGTTTTAGCAGCTTCTCGACCTTGGCCAATTTTTTGTCCTTCATAATTTACCCAGGCACCAGATTTTTTGAGAACATTGTATTGAACACCAGTGTCAATTAAATCGCCTTCACGAGAAATCCCTGTACCATACATAATATCCACTTCGGTATTTTGGAATGGTGGAGAAACTTTATTCTTAACAATTTTTACCTTGGCTCGCATCCCGACTTGTTTTTCACCTTGTTTGATATTGGCTCGACGACGAATTTCTATTCTCACAGATGAATAAAATTTCAAAGCTTTACCACCTGTAGTAGTCTCAGGATTACCAAACATGATGCCAATTTTCATCCTGATCTGATTAATAAAAATTACGGTTGTATTCGTCTTGGCAACAATGGCGGTAAGTTTACGCAGAGCTTGACTCATTAGTCGCGCTTGTAAACCCATATGTGAATCACCCATATCACCTTCAATTTCTGCTCGAGGAGTAAGGGCTGCTACAGAATCCACTACTACTAAATCTACCGCATTCGATCTCACTAGAGTCTCCAAAATTTCGAGAGCTTGTTCCCCTGTATCTGGCTG
>CAYSJE010000019.1:0-6033 GCA_964431345.1 uncultured Candidatus Saccharibacteria bacterium | reverse complement strand
GTATCGCCCAATTTCATGATTGAGCCTTCACCAAATCGCTCTTTGATTTGCTCTATTGCTAAATCAGCTGCTTTAGATCTAGCAGCTTCAGAATTGGAAGGTTTAATTTCTTTCTCTTTTTTTCGTGTTTTTGCTTTTGGCATAAGATAATTATGTTACCCCTCCTTAAAGGGCCCACTATACTAGTGGAAAATAAATTAATTTTTTGAAATAGTTGTATCACTCAGACTAATCTCTTCATTACTTTCTTCCTCTTCTTCGGCTTCGCTGTTTTCATCCTGCTCTTCTTTACTTTCTTCTGATGGTGGCTCGGGAGGTTTTTCAACCATTACTTGTCGTTTCAACTCAGAACTTCTACCCTGGCGATCGCTGACGATTACGGCGATTTCGTTTATTCCCTCTTGGAGTGGGATCTCTTTCTCAAAAATACCATCTTCATCTACAAAAACTCCCTCGCCATTAATTTTTAGCTCCGCCTGCCTAGTAGCTTCGCCTTTAAAAACAATCTTGTCTTCCTCTATAGTTAAGTTATCAGTTGGTTCACTCAGGCTAAGATGGGGATTTTCTGAAAAACCCTTAAGCTGAACACCGAGATAAACTATGGCCACTGCCACAACTGCTACGATACCGCCAATTCTTATCAAACGAGGTGTTAAAATTGGAGGTTTCACTGGACGAGAAATATCCCTGGGATCCGTTTCCTCTCGTTCGATATGTTCCTGTACCCCTTGTTCTTTATCGTACTGGCGAATCAAGCGACTAGCTGGCAAACCTAAATTTTCAGCATAGCTTTTTATGAAACCCTTTGTATAAACATCAGCCGGAAGATCTTTATAATAGCTTTCTTCTAGGCGGTGTAAATTTTCCTCACGAACTTTTATTTCACGAGCAATTTCTGGTAATTTTTTGTTTTGGGATAGCCTCTCGCGCCGTAAAATCTCCCCCACTCGCTCAAGGGATACAATCTTTTTTTGCCGAAAACCTGAAACCATAGAACCGTTTTGTTACTTTATCGTCCTTGTATTCTATCACGATATCCACTCGAGTCAACTCTAGCTTTTCGCGAAAAATTGTGCTATAATTTAACATTATGGCTACTAAATCTTACAAGCCAGTTATTTTAGCTATTCTTGATGGTTTTGGAATTGACCCTGCAACCGAAGGTAATTCTATCAAAACTGCTAAGATGCCAAATTTGAGTAACCTCGCCCGAGAATACCCTGCGACATCAATTCAGGCATCAGGAATTTCGGTTGGTTTGTTTTGGGGAGAGAACGGTAATTCTGAAGTGGGTCATTTGAATATTGGATCAGGTATGGTTGTGTATCAAAATCTGCCGAGAATTACTCTAGCGATTCAAGACAAATCTTTTTTTGAAAACAAGAAATTAATAGAAGCTTGTAACCACGCCAAACAAAATAATTCGACCTTGCATCTACTGGGACTAGTTAGTGCGGGAGGTATTCACAGCCATATTGATCATTTGTTTGCATTACTAGAATTAGCTAAGCATCAGAAAGTAAAAAAAGTAATGATTCATGCAATTACAGATGGACGAGATACTCCTCGGAATGCTGCGGGAAAATATATTGCGGAATTAGAAGCAAAACTGAAGCAACTAAGAATAGGGAAAATAGCGACTGTCAGCGGTCGGTTTTATACCATGGATCGCGACAATCGCTGGGATAGAATTGAGCTAGCCTACAACGCAATGGTAAACGGGACTGGCACAAACGCTAACTCTCCTGATGAAGCAATTTCTAGTTCATACAGCCAGAAGACTTATGATGAATCAATTGTACCAACATTTATAACAAAAAACGGTAAACCGATTAGCACTATCCAAGATAACGATGCAGTTATCTTTTTTAATTTTAGAGCTGATAGAGCTCGAGAAATTACTAAGGCTTTCGTTGATCCGAAATTTGATGGCTTCTCTAGAAATCATCAACTAGAAAATTTATACTTTGCTACAATGACTCATTACGAGGATAGCTTACTTGTCCAGGTGGCTTTCCCTCCCAAGAAAATAGTTTGGCCACTAGCCAGAGTTCTCTCAGAAAATAACAAAACTCAGCTTCATATTGCAGAAACTGAGAAATACGCCCATGTAACTTATTTCTTTGACGGTGGTACTGAGCATCCTTTTCCCGGAGAAGATCAATATGTTATTCCCTCTCCAAAAGTTAAAAGTTATGATGAGGTTCCTGAAATGAGCGCCAATGAAATTACCGATGAATTGATCAAACGAATTAATACAGGAAAATATGATTTTTGTGTGGTGAATTATGCTAATCCTGATATGGTTGCGCATACCGGTAACTTCTACGCAACTGTTAAATCTTTAGAATACCTAGATAAAAAAATCGGCCAACTGGCTGAAGCAACTCTTGCTATAGACGGAGTTTTACTCATCACTTCAGATCACGGTAACTGTGAGCAAATGATAGATCCTTCGAGCAACGAAATAGTCAAAGAACACTCAACAAACCCTGTTCCTTTTATGATAGTAGGTAATGATTTCCATGTCCCGCCTAAAAGCGATGAACAAGTTTTGCAAGAGAGTATTAATCCTTCTGGGGTCCTCGCTGATGTTGCTCCAACTATATTAGATTTAATGGGCGTCAAAAAACCCAGCGCGATGACTGGGATGAGTTTACGAGAGAGTTTGACAGGTAAATAGAAAATATAACACCTGGTTCATACACCACAGTACAAAATTGAAATAATGTACGATATAGTACGTACCAGTTCTGTCAAAATCGTAATCAAAAAATTTAGACGTCTTCTAGCTCTTCTGGTTCTTTGGTTGGGTCTTCCTCATCCTGACTAACCAAAACTTTTCTTGGTTTGCTACCATCAGGTGGGCCAACGATACCTTGTTCTTCTAATAAATCTAATAGTCGAGCAGCGCGAGCATAACCAATTCTTAGACGCCTTTGCAATAATGAAGCTGACCCCTTACCCATACGGATTATTTCTGCCTTGGCTTCATCAAACAAATCATCATCAATCATATGATCACCAGATCCATCTAGCCCTAGTAATCCACCATTACCAAGTTCGTTGCCACCTTCTTTCTCTGGTACATCATCTTCATAATCAGGAGAGGCTTGGTCTTTCAAAAACTTTGTTATTCGCTTTATTTCTTCTTCCTCTACTAATGCGCCTTGAATACGTTTTGGATTGCTATTGGTGGCATTGATATACAACATATCACCATTGCCTAATAATTTTTCTGCGCCCTGCATATCTATAATAGTTCGAGAATCTACTTGCGAAGCTACATTGAAAGCAACTCGAGATGTAATATTTGCTTTGATCAAACCAGTAATAACATTTACAGATGGGCGCTGAGTTGCAACTACCAAATGAATCCCAACCGCCCGAGCCATCTGTGCCAAGCGAACAATCGCTCCTTCCACATCCGAGGAGGCTGTCGACATCAGATCAGCCAATTCATCTATCGCAATTACAATGTATGGTAGCCGAGAGGATTTAAGAGAAGCATTATAGGAATCAATATTTACTTTGCCCGCTTCTTGCAATAATTTATAACGTCGATCCATTTCTGACACACTCCATTTTAGAGCATTAATAGTTTTGTTTACATCGGTAAGAACAGGAGTCAACAAATGCGGTATATCATTATAATTAGACATTTCTACCCGCTTTGGATCTACTAGAATTAATTTTAGGTCTGCCGGCGAATTTCTATATAGTAAACTACAAAGCACCGTATTCAAACAAACAGATTTACCAGACCCTGTCGCTCCAGCAATCAAGAGATGAGGCATTTTTGCTAAGTCCATCATAATCGGATTACCAGCTACGTCTCTACCAAGCGGTGCAACCAATCTTGATTTTGCTTCAGAGAAATCGCTTGAGGCCAGAAGCTCCCGCAATCGGACTAAGGCAATACCTTCATTTGGAACCTCTATTCCAACCAGAGCCTGCCCTGGAATTGGAGCTTCGATTCTCAAAGGATGGGCTGCTACGGCCAGAGACAAATCATTATGCAAAGCTGTAATTCGACTAAGTTTAACTCCAGTTTGTGGTTTCAAAGTATACTGGGTGACAGTTGGGCCAACATTAACATCAGACATTTCTACTTCGATACCAAAATTGGCCAAAGTTTTCTGAATTATGTTTGCTTTGGCTTTAATATCACCACTAGTCGGTTTAGAAAAAGCATCATTCAATAAATCTAGCGTCGGAAATTTCCAGTTTGGATCAGTTTTTGTAAGATGTGCCTTGCCATCTGATTTAGCTCCCTTATCAGCATAATTATCTTCAGAATTTTCTACTTCTGGTTTTACCTCTTCTGCTGTCTCACTTTCGACATCATCTAAATTTTTAGTTTTGAATTCTCCATTTTCTATTGTCTTTACTTTTACAGTTGGTTCTTTCTTAAATTTTATGAGCAAGCCAGCAATGTAATTTTTGGCTGCAATAAACTTCTCTCCCAAAGCTTTGAATGAAATATTGAAAGTGAGGAGAAATCCAATCAACATTAGACAAATCAGAATTGGCCAAGCAGCAATAATACCTGTGCCAGCTACCATGCCCCCTCCCGCAAAATATCCCACTAGTCCTCCACCTCGGCCAGCTTGCCAAACTAACTCTCCCTCTTCTGCCACTGGTAGATGGAATAATCCTAACAAAGATAGAATTAGAATTAGAATTCCTAAGTAATTTAGAAATTTAAGATTCAGTTTCCCGCTCCAAATCAAAACTATAATAATAAATATGAATATTATTGGTAGCAGAAAACTTCCCCAACCAAAGGCCATGCCTGAGACTTTACTCGCAAAGTCTCCGACAACCCCAGCCCCTGACGTAAACCCTAAAACACTAATAATCGTTAAAACTATCAGAACTACTATGCCAACTAAACGCATAGTCTCAGGATTTAGGCCTTTTGATTTTTTGGGGCGACCAGACCCACGTCTTTTCTTCATTTTTCTCTATATTAGCTAAAAGTAACCTACCTGCCTGCCGGCAGGTAAAAGGCTGCCATTATATTAACATATTTTGGCTATCTATACAAAAGCCACCTCGCAAAACGAGGTGGCTTTCCTTATATCGGCGCGACCACAATAGGGTCGCGCCTACGCATAAAATACTGAGAACGCACAGCCTTGACCCCATGTGGTCAAGGCATATAATCTATTTTGCTTCTTTAGCCTTTACTGCTAAATCCTTAGCTTCTGCCTCTTTCACCCGCTTACTATTCGCTAATTCCCAACCAGTACCAGCTGGTAAGAGTTTACCAATGATGACATTCTCTTTGAGACCATTGAGTGGATCTTGTCGACCCAATATGGCTGCATCTATTAATACCCTAGCTGTTTCTTGGAAAGATGCTGCTGATAAGAAGCTTTCTGTAGACAATGAAGCTTTTGTGATTCCTAACAATAAGTTTTCAAAAGTAGCTTTTTGTTTATTCTCTTTTTCCATGTCCATATTCGCATACATGACTTGGGTTTTACCCACAATGTCACCAGGAATAAATTCAGTGTCCCCTGCATCTCTGATACGAACTCGGGATAACATCTGCCGAATAATAATCTCAACATGTTTGTCATTCACTTTCTGCCCCTGAGAAGAATAGATATGCTGAACTTCTTTAAGTACATATTTCTGAACAGCTCTTGAACCAGATAGTTTGAACAAATTGCGTAAATCAATCGGACCTTCAGTTAACTGGTCACCTTTGTTAACTAAATCACCAGTACGAACCCATAAAGGAGTCTTTAAAGGAACTGAGTATTCTTTTTCTGATGAACCCTCACGTACAACTTCAATCACACCTTCTTTGACTCGAGCAATTCCGTTTGTCTTTACTTTGATATTTGTCTTCGGGCCCTTAGCAATAATATCGCCTTTGGTAACTTCAGTATCATCTTTTACTTTTGCTTTCATATCTTCTGTGAACTCGTATCTGTCTTTCTTTACATCGCCACCCTGGACAAAGATAATTTTTTCTTTGTCTTCCTCTACTACTTTTATTTTACCAGTGATTTCAGCTAC
>CAYSJE010000018.1:0-9622 GCA_964431345.1 uncultured Candidatus Saccharibacteria bacterium | reverse complement strand
GCGACTCAAGCATCTGTGAAGGGGATTACAGCAGCTGAATTGGATCAGATTGGCGCACAGATTGCATTGTCGAATACTTATCATCTTTGGCTTCGTCCAGGTGAAAAAATTATTGAGCAAGCTGGTGGTTTGCATGAATTTATGAAATGGCCTAAGCCAATTTTGACAGATAGTGGTGGGTTTCAGGTTTTTTCTCTGGCCAAAATACGCAAGCTTAAGTCAGATGGGGTAGAGTTTCAGTCGCATTTGAATGGTGAGAAGCGTTGGCTGACTCCAGAGAAAGCAGTCGATATTCAGCAGGCTTTAGGGAGTGATATTATGATGGTATTAGATGAATGTGCTCCGTATCCATGTGATAAAAAATCTGCCGAAGAAGCGCTTAAGCGAACAACTGATTGGGCTAAAACTTCTCGTGAATACAAAGATAAAAAATCTAAGCAATTACAATTCGGTATTGTCCAGGGTTCGACTTACAAAGATTTAAGAATTAAAAGCGCCAAAGAATTAGTTGAGCTAGATTTCGATGGTTATGCAATTGGAGGTCTAGCTGTGGGGGAGCCAGAGGAAAATATGTTTGAGATTCTAGATTACACAGTGCCAGAATTGCCAGCCGAAAAACCTAGGTATTTAATGGGAGTTGGGTATCCTCATCAAATAGTTGAAGCTGTGAAGCGGGGCGTGGATATGTTTGACTGTGTGCTGCCCAGTAGAAATGCTCGGCATGGTAGTTTGTTTGTTGCAGACTCGGATGAACTTGGATTATACAAAACTTTGCACATCAAAAATAAAGAAAACAAAGCTGATTTTTCTGTTATAGATAAAAATTGTGATTGTCCGACTTGTCAGGCAGGCTATACGAAAGCATATCTGCGGCATTTATTAGTAGCCAAAGAGCCACTATATATTAGGCTTGCCACTTTGCATAACTTGCGATTTTACTTTAGACTAATGGAAGAAATCAGAGAGCAAATTAAATTAGGAAAACTATAATGAAAGTAAAAATAAAAAAACTC
Organism: uncultured Candidatus Saccharibacteria bacterium; assembly: GCA_964431345.1. Taxonomy (GTDB): domain Bacteria; phylum Patescibacteriota; class CALEFQ01; order CALEFQ01; family CALEFQ01; genus CAYSJE01. The sequence continues at coordinate 8,609 of CAYSJE010000018.1, read as the reverse complement.
AGCGCTGAGGCTAAGTTGCCATTTAGAGGATCAGCCGAAGCGGCCGGATATGATTTGTCCGCTTTAGAAAAGGTAGTAGTTAAACCAGGTGAATCGGTGGCTGTCTCGACAGGGCTTGCTTTTGAGTTACCTAATGGCCATTATTTTAAAATCTGCCCCAGAAGTTCACTCATGCTTAAACAGCATTTAAGTATGGTAAATTCAGTAGGAATAATTGACAGTGATTATCGGGGAGAGGTCAGGGTTTTGCTTAGAAATTTTTCGGCAGAATCAACAGCGACTATTGATAAACACGAAAGAATAGCCCAAGCCATTCTGCAAAAATATGAGGAAATGGAATTTGAAGAAGTGGAAGAGCTTTCTGATACAGAGCGAGGTGAAGGAGGAATTGGATCGACCGGGAAATTCTAGGTAAAGTGCACTAATTATACGCCCAGCACTAAAGTGCCGGGCTGATTTTAACAAGTCCTCTAAAGGGGACTATACAATAGTCCCCGCGAAAGCGGGGACTTGGTCTTTCTGTAGCCCCGCAATTTATTGCGGGGTGATGAGTGTATGTTATGTATAAGAGATTTCTATTTGCACAAATTTCTCATAATGTTACACTAAAGTAAGCCATAAAAGCAATATTATGGAAGGTTTAGGCAATTTAGTTTACGATCAAACTGTGCAACAATGGTTGCTGTTTTTGGTGATACTCATTGTGGCTGCGGTTATAGGCAAAATTGTCTATAGCTTTTTTAAATATATTGTCAGGCGCGGTACTGTGAAAACTAGAACTCTATATGATGATATATTAGTTGATGTAATAGAAGAGCCAATTGTGTTGTTGATTTTTATTGCGGCTTTCTGGTATTCATTGCCAATGCTAGAACTCACAGCAGATGCCAACAATGTTATTTATAGCATTCTCAAAGTTATCATAGTTCTGACGATTGGATTTACAGTGGTAAGATTTACTGATAGGGCTATAAACAAAGCCGTTAGAAAAGAAGGGTTTCAATTTGATACTCGGGCAAAGAAATTATTGCCAGCCATGCAAAAAATTGTAAAGATCGTGGTAGTAATTGTTATGGCTTTAGTAATTTTTGATATTTTTAATTTAAAACTAACTTCTCTGATAGCAGGTCTAGGTTTGGGTGGTTTGGCTGTCGCCTTGGCTGCCAAAGATACTCTGGCTAATTTCTTCGGTTCAGTGACTGTAATGACTGATCAACCATTTAAAGAGGGCGATACAATAAAAATTGAAGGCCATGAAGGAGTTGTCAAAGAAATTGGACTCAGAAGTACTAGAATCAAAACAAAAGAAAATACTGAAGTAATTGTTCCGAACACAAAAATAGCAAATTCAATAATCGAAAATCTTTCTTATAAAACTACAAAGACTAAATCTCCAAACACAAATGCCTGAAGGCTTAATGCAGAAAATTTCATCACTTGCAAAACGGCGTGGATTTGTTTTTCCAGGGTCAGAAATTTATGGTGGGTTCGCGAATACTTGGGACTATGGTCCTTTGGGAATTGAACTCAAAAATACTATCAGAAAACTTTGGTGGAAAAAATTTGTCCAAGATAGGGCTAATATGTTTGGTTTAGACGGATCAATTTTGATGAATCCAAAAGTCTGGGAAGCTTCAGGCCATGTCGAAAATTTCAATGATGCTCTGGTTGATTGCAAAAATTGTAAAAAGCGAATCAGAGCTGATCATCTGATAGAAGATAAATTAGATATTAAAGTAGAGGGTAAATCTCTAGAAGAATTAGGTGATATTATCAAAGATAACAAGCTAAAATGCCCAAGTTGTGGTAGTGCTGATTTAACTGATGTCAGGCAATTTAATTTACTATTTGAAACTTCTACAGGCTCAGTTTCTGGAGAGCAAAATAAAGTTTATCTGCGAGGGGAAACTGCTCAAGCTATGTTTGTGAATTTCAAGAATATAATGGATACCATGCGTCCTAAAATTCCTTTTGGAATGGGGCAGGTTGGTAAAGCTTTTCGTAATGAAATCACGCCTGGTAATTTTATTTTCCGAACTCTAGAATTCGAGCAAATGGAAATTGAATTCTTTGTACGAGTCACAGAATGGGAGAAATGGTTTGAATATTGGAAAGAAGCGATGAGCGAATGGACGGAATACATTGGTCTAAGCAAGGATAAAATAAAATGGCGAGAGCATACAAAAGAAGAACTCTCTCATTATTCAAAGCGTACGGCTGATGTAGAATATGAATTTCCAATGGGGTTTAGTGAGTTATACGGTTTGGCTTATCGTACTGATTATGATCTCACTCAGCATAGTAAAAGTAGTAAGAAAGATCTAGAATACTTTGATCAGAAAACTAATGAAAAGTTTGTACCACATGTAATAGAGCCAACTTTTGGTTTGGATAGAACATTGCTAGCTTTGTTAGTTGATGCTTATACCGAAGAAGAAGTTGATGGCAATAAGCGCATTGTAATGAAATTTGATCACAAAGTAGCGCCAATCAAGTTTGCTATTTTCCCATTGGCCAGAAATAAACCAGAATTAGTTGATTTGGCGAACAAGATTTTTGATGAAGTCAAAGATAAATATCCTGCCATGTATGATGATTCTGGAAGTATTGGCAAGCTTTATAGACGGCAAGATGAAATTGGTACGCCATTTTGTGCAACTGTCGATTTTGATTCACTAGAAGATAGCGCGGTTACAGTTAGAGATAGAGATACGATGAAACAAGAGCGAGTGAAAATAAACGATTTAGTAAAGCATTTAGATTCTAGACTTAACTAAAAAACTATGGAAAAGGAGGTTCAAACAATTATCGAGGGTTTTTCAGATGACGAACAACAGTTAATCCAATTATTATCGGAAGTTGTTGATATTGCAGGAGAAATTTATGATAAACAGAATAATCCAGATTTCCCCGGAGGAAATTTGTATCCCGATGATATGACTCGAGAAGAATTTGACCAAGCGGCTATTCGTGATCCAGAAATGAAGAGATTTGATACAGTTGTAGAAAGAGTTGGTTCTGGGAGTGATTTTAAAGCTGTGCCGTACAATAAGAAATATTCTGAGGATTATGCCAAGATAATTGATTTACTTAAAAAGGCTCAACATCTTTCTCCTGATCCAAGTTTCCGTGTTTATATGAGTGCTCTTTTGACTTGTTTAGATGAAGGTACTCCAGAAGCTTATCGTCATATGACAGGTGCCTGGGTAAAAACGAAAGATTATCATATTAATTTCGTATTCACATATGACGAAAGATACGTCGATAGATTGGTTGGGCTTAAAGGTGTTTTTAATACAATTCTTTTTGTGGAAGATAAAGAAATGACGCCACGTATAATGAAGCCAGTTCGTGTAATGAGTGAATTTATTGAACATCTGAATTTACCAGGTGATCCGGCAAAACCTTCTAGTATCTCTCCGGCTGTTTTCTATACTGTGGCAGAAGATGGTTTGGCAAAAAACTTTTCGGCTAGAGCTTGGAATGTCCCGGACGATCCTATTTGCCAGGCTGAAGTTGGCACTCGCCAAATGATTGTACGCAAAGTTGCTCTAGATCTTTTGACTGAGCAATTATGGCCAATTGGTGGTGATGTGCTAGATTGCCAGGATGAATTTGACGAAGACACATTTAGAGATGGTTTTTTCTGGACAATTACATTGCATGAAATTTGCCATAATGTCGGAACATATGCCTGTAAAGATAATCTTGAAAAATATGCTCCAGTTTTCGGAGAACTAAAGAGTTATGTTATCCCGATATATTGGATGTTTTATTGTCAGGACAAAAAAGTTTTTTCTGAAAAAGAAGTGAAGGCTTCTATTTATAGTTATTTAGCCTACAGTCTGTCTATTGCTGTTCTTGGTGAAAAATTCAAAGAAAGAGAATGCTACTTAACCGCGACTTTAATACTTCTGAATTATTTAGTAGAGAAAGAGGCCATCGCTATTGATGGGAGCAAAATGAGCATTGATTTGGAAAAACTAAAAATAATTATCGTTGAATTTTATCTTGAAATAATAAACATCATGGAAAAATGTAGTTACAATATGGCAAAAGAATTCACGGAAAAGTATAGTGACAGAGATAAATTTGAAAAAGCGTTTGAAATAGCTCGTAAATACGCCAAATTGTAATGTTCAAAACTTACAAACTAAAAAACAATCTAAAAGTATTGGTAGCTCCTCAGGAAAAAACTGAGGTTGTGACTCTAATGATAATGTTTTCAGTTGGTTCTAGATTTGAGGGCAAGCAAAACTTAGGAATTTCTCACTTTCTAGAGCACATGATGTTTAAGGGAACGAAGCGTCATCCAAGCAATCAGGCTATTAGTAAGAAATTAGATGCGATGGGTGCGATTTTCAATGCTTTCACTGGTAAAGATATGACGGCTTATTATATCAAGGTTCGTTCAGAGCATTTGACGAGGGCGATTGATTTGCTTTCAGATATGATGCTCAACTCCAAATTTCCAGCCGCCATGATGGAAAAAGAAAAGGGCGTAATTTTGGAAGAGATCAATATGTCAGAAGACAATCCGATGTATTATATCGAAGATTTGTTTGATGAAACTTTGTTTGATGATCAACCTCTGGGGCGTCATATAATAGGAACTCGTAATTCTATCAAAAAGATGAAACGAGCGCAGTTTGTTTCTTATGTAAATAAACTTTATCACACTGGCAATGCGGTACTAGGTTTTGCGGGCGCAATCAAAGCAGATCAAGCACAGAAACTGGGGGAGAAGTTTTTATCAAAGATGAAAAAGTCTAAAAAGAATAGTCCTACTAAAGTATCTCTTAAAGCTGCTCGCAAAAGCATAAAAATCCTTTATCGTAAAAGTGAGCAGACACATCTTGCTCTCGGGTTTCCAGCCTATTCTTATACACATCCAGATCGCACAGCTCTAGATATTTTGAGTACAATCTTGGGTGGTAGTATGAGTTCACGACTATTTGAAGTGATTCGAGAGAAATACGGCATGGCTTACTATGTTCGAGCGAGTGTTAGTCACTATGGAGACACAGGGACTTTTGCTGTATATTCTGGGCTAGATAATACTCGAATAGAAAAAGCTATCAAATTAATCATCCAAGAATTCAAAAAATTAAGAGACAAAAATATTGGAGCTGCAGAACTTAAGAAAGCCAAGGAATATTTGAAAGGACATCTGGCGATCAATATGGAAGATTCAGAGGCGATCGTTAATTGGATGAATAAGCAATACTTAATGACAGGAAAACTAAAAACAGTAGCTCAGAAAATGGCTGAAGTGGATAAAATAACCGCAAGTGATTTGAAAAGAGTCGCCAAAGACGTTCTCAAAGAGAGCAACATGAATCTATCCATGATTGGACCGTTCAAAGATAAGAAAAAGTTTGAAAAATTGCTAGTTTTGTAAGTGTAGGGGCCGACTTATATGTCGGCTCTGCAAGGTGCCAAATATGGGGCGGACATATGAGTCCGCCCTTACAAGTTGCATTTTGGCATAAATATGCTATATTATATTCATGATTAAACGTCTAATAGAACATGGTATTTCGACTAAAGCCATTTTCAAAGTGGCGATTATTGCTGTTGGTGCATTACTAATTTATTTGTTGAGAGATGTAATTATTGCTCTCTTTATTTCGATAGTAATAGCTTCAGCGCTAGATCCGGTAGTCGATCGATGGCAAAAAGGGCGAATTCCTCGCTGGCTCAGTGTTTTGGTTATTATGGTAATTATTTTTGGGGTGATTGGATTAGTGATTTTCTTAATGATTCCACCTGTAAAAAATCAGATAGAACAGTTATCTAATAATATACCTGCGGTTTTAGATCAATTTGAGAATTTGCGCGGTGTAGCTGAGAAGTATAATTTAGTTGATGGTTCACAAGGCTTTTTACAAACGATTGGTAATAGGCTAGGGGGAGCTGCTCAGGGATTGGTTTCAGGTATAACCGGGGCTTTCAGTGGTATTATTACTTTGATTACAATCATTGTTTTATCGGCCTATCTGATTTCTCAAGAAAAAGGGGTAAAGCGTTTTGTCAAAGCTATTTCTCCTATGAAATATCGGCCGTATATTATGTATCTTACTGATAAGATCCAATCAAAAATGGGGCAATGGTTGCGTGGACAGTTGCTGTTAATGTTTATAGTCGGTGGACTTACTTATTTGGGTTTATGGTTGATGGGAGTTGAATATGCTTTGATTTTGGCGATTCTGGCTGGGCTTCTAGAAATTATTCCAATCATTGGTATTCCAATTGCTATTATTCCAGCTCTGATTGTCTCCTTTACTCAGAATCCAATTTTAGCCCTATTTGTTTTGATTCTTTATGTAGTTATTCAACAGGTTGAAAATCATATATTAGTCCCAAAGATTATGCAGAAAGCAGTCGGATTAAACCCTGTGTTTGTGATTCTGGCTTTGTTGGTTGGGTATGAGCGTGGTGGCGTGCTGGGTGTGTTGCTTTCTGTCCCAGCTGCTACCGCTGTCGGTGTCTTCATCAAAGATTTCTACGCTTACAAAATAGATAAAGACAAGAGTAAAATACCAAAAATAAAAGGGACTTAAATTAGGCCCTGACCACTCAGGCGATTTATGTAGCCGCGACCCTGTGTGGTCGTGGTATTTTTATTGCCTTTTCCCTGCTTTCACGTTATACTAGCCAATACTATGGGTATTTTATATGTTGTGGCCACGCCAATTGGGAATTTAGAAGATATCACTCTAAGGGCACTTAGAATTCTTTGCGAGTCTGATTTAATAGCCTGTGAGGACACTCGAACTACTAGGAAACTGTGTGATAGGCATGAAATAAATACTCAACTTGTAAGTTTTTTTCAACACTCATCTGACAAAAAAATCACTGAATTAGTTGCAAGCTTGAAGAGAGGTAAAAATATTTCCCTAGTTTCAGAAGCAGGCACACCATGTATCTCTGATCCAGGAGTGCAATTAGTTTCTGCAGCTATAGATGCTGGTGTGAGAGTAGAGCCGATTCCAGGCGCTTGTGCGGTTACTGCGGGAGCTAGTGCCTCCGGTCTACCAGTTGATAAATTTACTTTCTATGGGTTTCTGCCTCTTAAAAAGGGCCGTCAGAAATTATTTCAGAAAATGTTAGATGAAGGCAAAACGGTAATTTTCTACGAATCACCTCACAGAATTATAAAAACATTAGAACAAATTTCCGAGATAAGCCCGAACAAAAAAATTGTTCTAGGGCGAGAGCTTACTAAATTTTTTGAAGAGTTTATTAGAGGTAGTGCTACTGAGGTTCTAGATGCACTCAAATCAAAAAGTTCTATAAAAGGCGAAATAGTAGTTTTATTAAACAACAATGTCTAAGTCAAAATACTACGTAACAACTCCAATTTATTACGCCAATGCTCAGCCGCACATTGGTCATGCTTACACGACTATCGCGGCAGATGTTTTGGCTAGATATCATCGACTCAAAGGCGATGATACTTGGTTTTTGACAGGTACAGATGAGCACGGTACCAAAATTGAAGAATGCGCAAAAACTGCGAAACAAAGCCCGAAAGAATTTGTTGATAAGCAAGCCAAGTTATTTAAAGCTACCTGGAAGCAACTTAATATTTCAGAAGATCAGTTTATTAGAACTACTGAGAAGAATCACGAAGCAGGTGCACAGAAATTTCTACAGTTATTGCATGACAAAAAAGCTTTGTATAAAGACAAATACCAAGGCTTATACTGCACAGGTTGTGAGAAATTTATGACAGAAAAAGAATTGGTTGATGGTAAATGTCCTGATCATAAACGAGAGCCTGAAGTAATTGAAGAAGAAAATTGGTTTTTCAAGCTCAAGGATTATCTTCCAAAAGTCCAAGAATTAGTCGAATCAGGTGAAATAGAAATTTTGCCAGAATCAAAGAAAAACGAGACTTTGGGATTTATCAAACAAGGATTAAATAATTTTTCTATTACTAGGCAGAAAGTCGAGTGGGGAATTCCAGTGCCGTTTGATGAGACTCAGACTATTTATGTTTGGGGTGAAGCTTTGCCGAATTATATTACGGCTCTTGATTGGGAGAACAATGGCGAGCAATTTCAGAAATTTTGGCCGGCCGATATGCATCTAATGGCCAAAGAAATCTTGAAATTCCATGCAATTTTCTGGCCGGCAATGCTAATGGCCGCCGGATTAAAACAGCCTAAGAAAATCTTTGCTCATGGATTTTTTACTATCAATGGTGAGAAGATGAGTAAGACTGTCGGTAACGTAATTAGTCCAGAGAGTATGGTAGAAAAATTTGGCGCTGATGCGACTCGCTATTTGCTACTTACCCAATTTCCATTTGGCATTGACGGTGATGTTCAAGAAAGCCGATTTGTAGAGAAATACAATGCAGAGCTAGCTAATAATCTTGGTAATTTAGTCAATCGAGTAATCAAAATGACGCACAAATATTTTGATGGCAAAATCCCCGAGATTTCTAAGTCAGTTAACGAGCTGCCTTTGCAGCAGGGAGAATTTATCGAGTTTGATAAGCCTTACTTATGGAAGCAATTCAAGCATTACACAGAAGAAAATTTTGAGCCGTTTGAGTGCCTGACTTCTATTTGGAAATTTGTTGCCTCCCTCAATGTTTA
>CAYSJE010000017.1:4144-9631 GCA_964431345.1 uncultured Candidatus Saccharibacteria bacterium | reverse complement strand
TAAGCATTTTTCAGGCTAGTCATGTGCGAATCGAAGGCCCTAGATCGATGAAGATCACTACCGATGGAGTTTTATATGATAATTTGCCGGTAGAGATTACTATGATTCCAGAAGCCTTGCGTGTTGTTGGTGGGAAAAAGAGGAATAAAATTGCCAGATAAGCGTTTCATTACAACAGGTACTTGATCTGAACAAAAAACCTATCCTAAGACTAAGTTATGGCCTTGAGAAAGGTTTTTTGTTTGTCTAATTATGCAAAAAATTGTACAATAAGCTTGATATTAAGTGGCATTTATGAAAGAATGCTTAGTTATGGTTAACATAATGGCAAATGGATCAGGAAAAAAACTTTGGTTTGGAATCATGCAGATGTTTGGTGCTTTTTTTGATAAAAACCACACGCCTCCTGCGTTGCGTTGGCTAATTCTGTTTGGAATTGGTTTTGTGATTTTATGGCAGAGCGGCTGGAATTGGTGGTATTTATTAGAAGTAATCGCGACTATAATGTGGGTTTTATTTGCGATCATTATATTTTTCATTATTCAGAGGCTTATAATAAACAAAAAGAAATATGGCAAGTGATACAGAAGAAGAAAAATTAGAAGTGACTTTATCTAGTGCTATGACTGTGAAGGATTTTTCAGCGGCTTTGAAGCGTCCAATTAATGAAGTTGTCAAAGCTCTGATGACTAATGGGATCATGGCGACTATTAATGAAGAAATTGATTTAGAAACGGCAACTATTATTGCGGAAGATTTAGGCTACGAAGTTTTAACCGAAAAAGGTGAAGACAAAAATATTTTAAGCGAGGAAGAAGAGCGTCGTAGTCGACTTAGTAAATTATTAGAAGAGCATGATAAAGCAGCCCTTAAGCCGCGAGCACCGATTGTAACTGTCATGGGCCATGTTGATCATGGAAAAACTTCTCTGCTAGATGCAATTCGGGAAACAAAAGTTACCGCGGGCGAGAAAGGCGGAATCACTCAACACATCGGAGCTTATCAAGTTGAAAAACAAGACAGGCTAATTACTTTTCTAGATACTCCAGGTCACGAAGCTTTCACAGCTATGCGTGCTCGTGGTGCCAACGTAACTGACATTGCGGTATTGGTAGTTGCAGCTGATGATGGAGTTAAACCGCAGACAATTGAAGCAATTGATCATGCCAAGGCAGCCGGAGTCCCAATTGTTGTGGCTATTAATAAAGTAGATAAGCCCAATATAGATATAGATAGAGTAAAAAAAGAATTGGCTGATAACAATGTCCTAACTGAAGAATGGAGTGGTGATACTGTTTGCGTAGAAGTTTCTGCCAAATCCAAAACAAATTTGGATGACTTGCTAGAAATGATTTTGCTGACAGCTGATATGCAAGACCTCAAAGCAAATCCCAGGCGAGATGCTGTTGGCACTGTGATTGAAGCTGACAAGAACGAGCGCGGTGGAACAATGGCGACTGTTTTGATTCAAACTGGTAAATTACATATCGGCGATGATTTTTCTATCGGCACTACATATGGCAAGGTTCGAGCCATGAAAGATTATTTAGATAAAAATTTAACAGAGGCCGGGCCAGCAACCCCAATTCTATTATCCGGATTTAAAGAGGTCCCGCGAGTTGGTGACATCATGGAAATTCATGACAATCCAAAAGAAGCTCGATTTGAAGCTGAAAGACGAGAGAGCATCGAGCAGCTTCGTAAGCAACGTGGTTACGGGCGATTTGGATTAGAAGAAATGGCCCAAGCTATTTCTAAAGGTAAAGTTAAGAAATTAGGTGTAGTTTTGAAAGCAGATGTTGGCGGGAGTTTAGAGGCCGTAGCTGCGTCTCTCGAAAAACTAAAATCAGACGAAGTTTCAGTCGAGGTTTTGCATAAAGCTGTCGGTGATGTTTCTGAATCAGATATAATGATGGCCAAAGCTTCCCATGCAGTTGTAGTTGGATTTAGTGTAAAAGTTGAGAAGGGAGTGGTTGAGACTGCAGAGAACGAAGGTGTTCAAGTAAAAACATATAGCATTATTTATGAACTTATTGACGATATCAAAAATGCCTTAGAGGGATTGATCGAGCCAGAAAAAGTTGAGACAAAACTAGCTACGATAAAAGTTCTGGCAATTTTCAAACATGGTAAAAAAGATATGATTTTTGGTGGCAAAGTAATTCATGGCAAGGTAGAAAAAGCCGGAGATGTCTTTGTGAAATTATCGCGTGATGGCAAAGAGATTTCTCACGGCAATATACGTGAGCTACAAAGTGAAAACAAAAACGTTGAAGAAGTTTCTAAAGGCAAAGAAGCTGGAATGAACGTAGATGGGATTCAGGGAGTTGAGGAAGGTGATACTGTCGAGATTTTCCGCCGGGAACTTATCAAAAAGAAATTAGAGGTTAACTAGTGAAACGCCGTCTTCTACAAGTTCAAGATTTAATTCAGCAGGAATTAGGAAAAATTCTTATCAGAGAAATTGAATTTCCGGTAGGAATTTTCCCAAACATTTTAGCCGTAAAAGTTTCTCCAGATTTAAAGTATGCGAGAATTTCACTAGGCGTCATACCTTCTAATAGAAGAGGGACAGCTCTAAAAAGGATTGAAAAAAGAATTGGGCACATCCAAAATTGCTTAAATAAAAAACTAGTGATGAGATTTGTGCCACGCCTACGGTTTGTGATAGACGGCACAATTGATAAAGTAGAGCGTGTGAGTGAGATCGTTAACAAGATACATGCCGAAGATGATAAAAACGAAAACCAAAATTAATTTGGTCGAATTAGCTGAGCAATTGCAGGCAGAAAGAAGCGTAGTTTTAGTGACCCATATTTCGCCAGACATTGATGGCGTCGGTTCGATGTTAGCTTTGGGTCGAGGTTTACATGAAGCTGGGGTGGGAGTGAAACTTTTTTTGGCAGATACAATTCCCAAAAGATTTTTCTTTTTATCAGGTCTGGGTAAAATTAGTAGGGAACTTAATTGGGAGGAAGTTGAGACTGTAGTTACATTAGACTGTGGTGATTTGGATAGGACTGGTGTCGCGCAAGAATTAGTTGAGCACAAAATTAGAATTATTAATATTGATCATCATCCGCAGGCGGAACCATTTGGAGATTTGGCGCATGTTGATGACCGGCGAACTTCGACAGCAGAAATAGTTTATGATTTGCTGCAAATCTTACCCGTTGATATCACCAAGCAAATTGCCGATATGCTGCTAGCTGGAATTGTTTGTGACACGCAAGGATTTCAGGTCCTCAATACTTCCCCACGAGTTTTGGAAATTGCCTCGGAGTTAATGCGTCGAGGTGCCAGGATGCCTTCGATTTCTAGAGATCTTTTTCGGGTAAAACCACTGACGGCTCTCAGGCTTTGGGGGCGAGTGTTGGACCGAGTCCAGGTAGATAAGCAAACAGAAATGGCCTATTCAGTTGTACGCGAGAGTGATTTTAAGGATCTCAAAGCGACTAAACATGATTTGGAAGGTTTGATAGATTTAATCAATCGTGTCTCTGATTCAAAATTTTCTTTGCTGCTATCTGAAGACGGGAACAATTTAGTTAGAGGTTCACTTAGATCAGAAGAGTTTAAAAAAGTAGATGTCTCTAAAATTGCTGCCATGTTTGGTGGTGGAGGGCATCGCCTCGCTTCTGGGTTCAAAATTTCTGGTAAAATTAGCAATAATAATGGTAAGTGGGTAATTAAACAATAAATTTCTGCTGAATATCATCACACCGGCGTAAACACCGGTGCTAATAGATTTATTTAGCCCCGGTCTTTAGGCCGGGGATGAGTCAAAATAGAAATAATGCCTTTCTTAGAAACACTGACAACTTATTTTTCTGTATTTGAGTTCACGAGATACCCCCTAGCGATAGTGGACATTTTAGTAGTGGCACTTTTGTTTTACGGTGTGTACCGATTGATTAGAGATACAAAAGCAATTAGAATTGCGATCGGAATTATTTTAGTGAGTGCAATTTTTATTATTGGGCGATCTCTTAATTTGATAGCTCTTACCTGGTTACTTAAATATTTCGTGACTTTCATAGTTGTAGCGATCCCGGTTGTATTTCAGCCGGAACTCAGGAGAGCCTTCGAAAGATTGGGTCGGCCTCGTTCTGTACGAAAATTAACTCAGCTTAGTAAGCGGGAGTCATCAAGGGTTTCTGAAATAATTAGTGATGCAGCTGAAGTTTTGCAGAAAAATAGAATTGGCGCTCTGTTTGTAATTAGACGATCAACTGGATTGGCTGATCATGTTGAGCAAGGGACAATTCTTAATGCTGAGTTAAGCCGAGAATTGCTGCTTAGTATTTTCTTCCCACGTTCGCCTCTTCATGATGGTGCAGTAATTATTACTGGCAATCAAGTTGCTGCGGCTGGAGTGGTTTTGCCTCTAACAGAATCGCAAACAGCTTTCCAGCTTGGTACGCGTCACAAAGCTGCTATCGGAATTACAGAAGAGACAGACGCAGTCGCTGTTGTAATTTCGGAAGAGCGGGCGGAAGTTTCTATTGTAAGGAGAGGGAATGTAAAAACTCAAAAAGATATCCAAACGTTCAGAGATAATTTACGGAAAATTTTAGAATAATTACAAATGGATTGGAAAAGTGTAATATTTAGTCATTGGCAAATGAAGCTGGTTTGTATCTTGCTGGCTTTTGGTTTGTGGTTTTATGTAGCCAATGAGGGATTTCAAGCAAGGGAAATTGCTGATGGGGTTACTGTTAAAACAATAAATCTTAGTGAGACATTAGCGGTAGTAGATGATTTGGGAGAAGTGAAAATTAGTGTTAGGCCATCTTCAACCACACCGGGCAAAGATATTTCGGCAGAGTTATTTGATGCATATGTTGATACTGATGGTTTAGGAAAAGGTGAATATGATTTGCCAATTAGAGTAGTGCCGCATGATGCATCTATTCAAGTTTTGCGAGTTGAGCCAAGCAATTTAAATGTAGTCCTAGACGATAAAATAAACGAGACATTTTCTGTTGTTCCTGAAATAGTTGGTGATCCTGGTGAAGGCTATTCGGTTGGTGAGCCAGAGTTGAGTGCAGAGTCTGTGAAAATTGGTGGAGCAGAAAGTTTGGTAGGGACGATTAAATCGGTTGTTGCAGAAGTTGAAGTCGGGGGAGAATTATCTGATGTGCAAAAATCTGTTGAACTCAAGGCGATCAATAGTAATGGTGATGTTGTCAGAAATATATATATAGATCCTAAAACAGTTGAAGTCAGGGTTCCAATCAGTCAGGAAGCTGATGTGAAATCTGTTGGGATCAAAGTTGTTTCTGAAGGTGAGCCAAAGCCAGGATACTTTATCAAAAGTCTGCAATCAGAACCAAGTGCAATTAGTCTTCGAGGTGAGCGAGATTTGCTACAAGAAATTGAGTATATTAGTACGTATCCAGTTGATTTGAGTGGTCTGAGTGGAGGGGAAGAAAAAATAGTTGAGCTAGATTTGCCTGATGATGTAGAAGCTGATACGAATGAAGT
>CAYSJE010000017.1:0-4134 GCA_964431345.1 uncultured Candidatus Saccharibacteria bacterium | reverse complement strand
TATTATTAGCAAAATTATTATACGCAACTGGAAAAGTAATTGTAAAAATAGAACTAGAGGGTTCTGAGGTAACCAAATCAGTAAAAGCAATTTTCGAGTTTAGAAATTTAGGTGATGGTCTGAATCTAGGATCATTCGAGCCTAGCAAGGCGACTGTTGTTGTCGGTGGGCCGTCTGATGTAATCGAGTCTTTGACCGAGAATGATGTCCGTGTTATTGTTGACCTAGCTGGGAGAGGTTCTGGGACTTACAGCATTCCATTATCAACAAGCAATGTAAATACTGAGGATAATATCTCAGCGACAAGGCTAAATACGAGTTCAATTGAAGTTATAATTAACTAAGATGGTAAATAAAATGAAAAATAAATTTCGGTGGCAGATTATTATAGCGATAATATTTGCCCTAGTTGTTGGGTCATTTGGCCTGTCTGGTAGTGTAGATGCCTCTACTGTATCAGAGCAAATGCAAGGGAGAATTCTTTTGCAAGTAGAAAAAAATGGTGAAGCCTGGTATATAAATCCGCAGGATGGTCTAAGATATTACATGCGCAATGGTAAAGATGCTTGGGAATTAATGAAATCTTTTGGGGTAGGAATTTCTAATGCTGATTTGCGCAGAATCCCAGAGAGTACTGTAGAAGGAGGAGATATTTCTTTTGCTGAGCGATTTTCAGGACAAATTCTGCTGCAAGTAGAGGATGCAGGTAAGGCTTGGTATATTTCCCCAGTCAATTTACATCGATATTATTTGGGCTCTCCAGCAGGTGGCTATGCTTTAATGAGAGACTTAGGGCTAGGGATTACAGATGCAAATCTAGAACAGATTAAGTCTGCAGGAGACCCTGCAAACATTATCCATGCTTATTTTCGGGCTCTGAACAAGGAAGATTTTCAACAGGCTTATCGATATGAAAGCCACAATCCGTATGAGAATCAGGGGGTAAACACTCGTGATACAGGTTATGATCTGGCGAATTATGAGGAAATCATAGTAAATACAAAAATTCTTGGACTAGATAAGGAAATTGATTTCAATAATAGCTTTGTCACGTATGCAGTTGAGGGAGTTTATGATTTTGGTAGTCGAGTTAGCGAAGATTTAATTGATGGCCAAATGATACTATATGTTACATTGACAAAAGAAGATGATTTTTGGAAAATTTGGGAAATAAGTGCGGTCGCAGGTTAATACAATTAAACTTTGAAAAATATGAATCTAGTTCCAACCGTTATCGAAAAAACATCTCATGGTGAAAGAGCATATGACATTTATTCTCGCCTGCTCAAAGATAGGATCGTTTTTCTAGGCGGCCCAGTTGATGACACAGTTGCTAATGTCATTGTGGCCCAGATGCTTTTTCTAGAAAGTGAGGACAAGTCAAAGGATATTCATTTCTATATTAATTCTCCAGGTGGATCTGTTACAGCCGGCTTGGCGATTTACGATACTATGCAGCATATCAAGCCTGATATTTCCACAATCTGTGTGGGGTTAGCGGCAAGTATGGGATCAGTTTTATTGGCAGCCGGTAAAAAAGGTAAGAGATTTTCTCTACCAAATTCTGAAGTGATGATTCATCAAGTGATGGGTGGGGCAGAAGGTCAGGCCAAAGACGTGGAAATACGAGCAAAACATATGATCAAAATTAAACAGCGATTAGAAAAAATTCTGTCTAGGCATAGTGGGCAAGATCTTAATAAAGTAGCTGAAGATACAGATCGGGATTATCATATGACCAGCGACGAAGCAAAAAAATACGGAATTATTGATAAGGTCTTGCGATAGATTGAATTTTTGTTTTCTCTTTCGAATTTAGCACTAGCCTGGTTCCTGTGTGGGCCAGGCTTTTTGTTTACCAATCTTCATTGTTTTAGCATCTTGACTAAATTTGTCTCACCAGCTATCATACCTTTGCTTACAAATTAAGCAATTTAGCAATTAAACCGGTGAAGCTAGATATTTGACTAGAAAGACAGGTTATCAGAAGTTGTCTCTCAGCGTGAATCAGACCATTATTTGAATTTAAATTTTTTTAGAAGGCTTATTTATCAGTATTATGACAAGTCTTCTCTCAAAACAAAATGCAGATATACTTTATAACTAGAGCTCTCTAGGTTATTTGCTGCCACTACGTGGTAGTGCTTTTGTCTGCTTCGCCGAAAATAGAATATTATGGAAACAATTATTGGAGTAATCCTTGCCCTTGTTGGTATTGGCATTGGTGTTGGTGTTGGCTATATGATTCGTCAATCTGTTGCCAAGAAAAAAACTGATTCAGCAGAAGCGAAAGCTGAGCGAATTATTGAAGAAGCAAAAGTAAAACAAAAAGAAGTTTTACTAGAAGCAAACGAAAAATCACTCAAAGTAATTGAGGACGCAAAGCAGGAAGAAAAAGAAAGACATGCTCAGTTAGTAGATAGAGAAAAGCGAGTTGAACGTCGTGAAGAATCTATTGATAGAAAATATGATGAGCTAGATAAAAAAGATATTGAGCTCGGGCAGAAAATGAGCAAGACGAAAGCAATTCGGAAAGAGCTTGATGCAATTCGTAGACAACAATTAGAAAAACTGGAAAAAGTTGCTGGCTTATCTCGTGAGAAAGCAAAAGACTTGATGCTTGAGCTCACCGAGAAAGATATGAAAGATCGTTTGATGAAACGAATTGATAGATTAGAGAAAGAGGGTGACGAGGCTTTCGAAAACAAAGCCAAGGAAATGGTGAGTCTAGCGATTCAGAGAATTGCGACTGATCATACAGCCGAGTCAACCGCGACTACTATTACGCTACCAAGCGATGAAATGAAGGGCCGAATTATTGGTCGTGAGGGTAGAAATATTAAGGCACTAGAAACGATGACCGGGGTAGAGATTGTGGTGGACGATACTCCCGAGGCAATTGTTATTTCTGGATTCAGTGCGATCAGAAGGCAAGTTGCTAAGATGGCGTTAGAAAAATTAATGGCTGATGGACGTATTCACCCATCAAAAATAGAAGAAGCGGTTCAAGAAGCCAAGCGATCTATTTCCAAAAATGTTAAAGAAGCTGGTGAAGCGGTGGCTTACGATGTCGGTGTGGCTGGGACTGACCCTAAACTAATTGGTCTACTTGGTCGATTAAAATTCAGAACAAGTTATGGTCAGAATGTATTGAAGCATTCTCTCGAGGTCTCGCATCTTTCTAGAATTTTGGCAGAAGAGCTCGGTGCTGATGTGACAGTCGCTAAGACAGCTGGTCTGTTTCATGACATTGGGAAAGCTGTTGATCATGAAGTCCAGGGAACTCATATTGAAATTGGGCGAAATATTCTCAAGAAATTTCATTTCGATGATGATGTTATCCATGCTGTGGAAGCGCATCATGAAGACGTTCCATGTAAATCTCTAGAAGCGATTATCGTGAAAGTTGCTGATGCAATTTCTGCTTCTCGACCAGGCGCTCGTCGCGATACATACGAAGAGTATATTAAGAGACTAGAAGACCTTGAAGCAACCGCGACTGATTTTGAAGGGGTTGAGAAGGCTTATGCTATTCAAGCTGGTCGTGAAATTAGAGTGTTTGTTCAACCAGAGAAAATTGATGATTATGGTGCCAAGAAATTGGCTCATGACGTGGCTGATAAGATTGAAGATAATTTGAAATATCCTGGTGAAATCAAAGTGACAGTGATCAGGGAAACAAGAGTAGAAGATTTTGCTAGATAGAATGTAGGGGCGGATCTATGTGCCCGCCCCGTTTAATTTGGGCCGACATATGAGTTGGCCCCTACAAACCATATGGAGTTTCTTTTTCTAGGTGACATTGTGGGTAGAGCTGGGCGACAGGCTGTTAAAGCCGTCTTGCCCGAGCTTCGTCAAGAACACGAAGTGGATTTTGTGATTGCTAACGGAGAAAATTTGGCGCACGGAGCTGGGACGACTCGAAATACTGCTGAAGAAGTTTTGGATGCTGGCGTAGATTTTCTTACTAGTGGTAATCATATCTGGAAAACAAAAGAGGCTGAAGAAATTCTTACTGATAAAAACCTACCACTAATTAGGCCAGCTAATTATCCTGAGGGAACACCTGGTGATGGATATAGAATTGTAGAAGTGGGGGCGAGTAAGAGAATTTTGATTATAAATGTTTTGGGG
>CAYSJE010000016.1:0-9649 GCA_964431345.1 uncultured Candidatus Saccharibacteria bacterium | reverse complement strand
AATCTACGCAAAGTAGCTTTCTCACGTACGATACCAGCATATTGAGTGACATTGGTTGCAGTGGGGACTGTGTTTACTAGTTTTGTAAGATAAGTCGAACCACCTGTCTGTTCTAGGATTTTCTTTTCTTTGAGCTTATTAGAAAGACTTAAAACATCAATTGGATCCCGATGTTCATAAAGGTCGAGCATAGCTTCAAAGACTTGTCTATTTGTTTCACTATAGAAATCAGCAGGGGTAACAGTATCAGCAATTTTAACAACAGCGTCTTTGTCTAGCATAATAGAGCCTAGAAGTGATTCTTCGGCCTCTATATTCTGTGGAGGTATTTTTGATCGTGTTTCTTCTTTTTTCATTACTTATCAGTATAGCACAAGATTTAGATAAAAAAAGGCTTAGATTAGCGATTTATACGCAGGTTTCCCACTGAATTTTCCACATTGACAAAGTATACTATTCGTGTATAATATAGGTAATATGCCAATTATCACTAACATTGCTTATAAGTTAGTAAGCTTAGTTTTACGCATGCTCAAGTGGTTTGAGCGTGCTGTAATTGCTCGTCCAGCTAAGCGTGCTTTGGATTGTGAATTAGCTGAGCATGCAGAGATGGTGACTGACCTAGTTGATCGGCCTGAAGTTCAGTATACCAAGCGAGTTGCTCATCACAAGTATCATACTCGGTTTGACCATATGATGCTAGTGAGTAAATTTGCCTACTATTTTGCCAATAAAGTTGGAGCTGATGTTCGGACTTGTGTTCGAGCTGCAGCGATTCATGATGTTTGGACACAGGGGTTCTATGTTCAGCCGGCAGTTGATTTTGCCAAAAGAATAGGGGAATCAAAAGATGTCCAAGCTGCCATTGCTTCTCATATGGTTTTCAATAAGTTACCGAAAACAAAAGAGCAATTTGTTGTTTCTTGGTCTGATGAAGTTGCTTGGGGTGCTGAGACACTAGAATTTTTGCGAATCAATCTTCAAGATATTTTGGGCTGGTTAGCAGAAGTTTCACCGGTCAATGTGAAATAGATTTAGAGTATTTCTAGCTTCATCAAGGCTATTAACTCTCACTAATTTCTGTCGCCATTTGGCGGCATTTTTAAATCCCTTAACATACCAGGCATAATGTTTACGCATTTCTCTGATAGCTAGTTCTTCGTTTTGGCGATAAGCGATTTGTAACTCAGTATGTAGGATCATTAATTGTTTTATTTCTTCCCAATCTGGTTTATATTCAGAGTTTTCTATTTGCCTGAAAATAAAAGGATTACCCATAGCTGCTTGCCCAATGATTATGGCGGCAGCCTTTGTTTGCTCAAATACATTGCGAGCTTCTTTTGGATTTGTAATTCCGCCATTGGCTATCACAGGAACATCGACAGACTTAACCACTTTACTGATCGTCTCATAATCGACTGAGCCTCTGAAAAAATCTTTATGCATGCGGCCGTGAATAATTAATGCATCAGCCCCGGCCTCCACTAATTTTGGCGCGAGTTTTAAAATATTATTTTCAGATGAGCCAAGGCGAGTTTTAACAGACAAAGCCGGTGTAGGGGCGGGCCCATGGGCCCGCCCTTTCTGCGGGGTTCGGGGTGGACACATGGGTCCACCCCTACATGTTTTGTCTATTGAGCCTCGTACACTTCCGACAATTTCGCAAGCCAATTTTCCATTGTCCATCAAAGCCACACCGGCTCCTGTTTTTACAACTTTCTTGGCCGGGCAGCCCATGTTGATATCTATGCCGTCTGGCTTGAATTTCTCGACCAAAACTTTTGCGGCTTGGGCCATTTGCTTTGGATTGCTACCAAAAATCTGCAAAACTATCGGCCTTTCTTTTTCTAAGAATTTAGCATATTGCAAACTTTTTCTCAGCATCATAAAAAATTCCAGCAGCAGAAATCATCTCGCTCATTACAAAACTAGCTCCGTATTTTCTACAGAGCTGTCTAAATGGGCTATCAGTTATGCCAGCTAGCGGTGCTAGGCCAATAGCATTTTTTGGTAAATCATTCCAAAACATAGGTTGACAAAAGTTGGATATTTTTTATTTACTTTATTTTCCAAGTTGTGCCTTCTGGTGTGTCTTCTATCTCTACATTTTTTACTAGTAATTCACTTCTAATTCTATCTGCTTCTGTAAAATCTTTGTTATTGCGAGCTTGGTTGCGCTTAGAAACTAATTTTTCTATTTCTGTCTCAGAAATTTTGCTTTGAGGTTTATAATCAAGTACGCCCAAAACTTTATCAAATTTTGCTAATAATTCTAAGGCTGCTGCTGCACTTTTTTTAGAAAGCTTGTTATCGCCTGCCAGAGAATTTAATTCTTTTGCTAATGCAAAAATTGTATCTAGAGCTTTTGGAGTACTGAAGTCATCGTCCATGGCAGAGCTAAAAGCTAGCTCAAATTTTGCCAAATCAAAGCTATTCCCTGTGGTAGTCTCAATTTTCTTCAATCTTTCTTTTAGTTCTATAAGCTTGTTTAGCTTATTTCTGGCATCTTCCAAAACTTCCCAGCTGAAATTTGCCTGATTTCTATAATGCCCAGAAAATAGCCAGAGTCTGTAAATTTCTGGGGCAAAGCCTTTTTTCTCTAAGTCGGATAGAGTATAGATATTGTTTTTTGATTTCGACATTTTCTCATTATTTATCAGAATGAATTTCATGTGCATCCAGAAATTTGCGAAAGGTTTCCCAGTAGCAGATTCACTCTGGGCAATTTCATTTTCATGGTGAGGGAATAAGTGATCTTCTCCTCCAATATGAATATCGATAGTCTCGCCTAAATATTTCATAGCCATTTCTGAACATTCTATGTGCCAGCCAGGATAGCCACGACCCCAAGGTGAATCCCATTGCATGATATGATTTTCAGGTGCTTTTAGCCACAAAGCAAAGTCCCCGGGATTTTTTTTGTCTGGATGTGGCTCTAGGCGCATGCCAGTAGTGATTTTATCGGGAGTTTTGCCAGATAGTTTTCCGTAATCTTTGAATTTCAAAATATCGAAAAATACATTGTCGTTAACTTCGTAAGCAAAGTCTTTCTGAATCAAATCTTCAACCAATTTAATTATGCCAGAAATTTCTTCGGTGGCTTTGGGGTATTTCGCGGCTGGTTCTATATTTAGTTTCTGAGAATCTTTCATGAAAGCTTCGGTGTAGAATTCTGCTATTTCTATAGGTGATTTCTTTTCTTTTCTAGCAGCCTTTAGCATTTTGTCTTCACCCGATTCGGTATTTGCATCATCGTCTGTTAAATGCCCCACGTCTGTAATATTCATGATATGATTTATTTTGTAGCCTTTATATTCTAAATATCGCTTCACAAAATCCTCTCGTACAAAAGTAGAGAAATTACCAATATGGGCAAACCAGTATACTGTCGGTCCACAAGTATACAAACTGACATCTTTGTTTCTAAGAGGTTTGAATCCTTGTTTTTGCTTTGTTAGGGAGTTATAAATTTTAAGTTTTTCTTCACTCATAATAAAATTTTATCACGCTTGGCTAAGATTAGCAATTCTGATATAATACGGGCAGTGGTATTTAGCCATAAATTTTGTTTATGCCAAATGATTCTAATTCAATTGATGATTTATTAGGTGAGAAAAAGGGGGAAAGTAATCCTAGTAATTTACCGACTCCAGATCATACTGCTCAGCCAGAAGCTACACCTAAGCAAGCTCCCCAAGCTCCTGAAGTAGCGCCAGTTGTCCCAGAGAGACCACGGACGCTAGAAGAAGACATAGTTGGTAATCCTGAACAGTCGCAAGGTGAAAGCGAGGAACCAACAGCAACACCACAAGCAGTACAGCAAGCAGCGACTGATGATGACCAAGGCGCTGCTGATCAGGTTGTGCCAGTTTCTCCTGTGGCCGCAGTTGATTTTGCCCATATAAAAGAATTGCCTCGAAAAGAACAGATTCAAGTTTTGACAGAAGTAGTTATGTCTCAGGGTTTAGACAAAGCAATTGCGACTGTAAAAAAGTTAGACAATCCTTATCTATATGATTTGCTTCACGATACCTTGGTAGACGAACTATACCAAAAATTAAAAGGACCAAGCGTAAAAAGATAAAACAAAAATGCCCGCGTTTTTTGAGATTTTTATGACAGATCCAATGGCCATGGCTGCGATGGCTGGTTTTGGTGTTGTCTGTATAGTCGTTGGGGTTTTCTTGTTTAATTTGTATAAAAAGAAAATTACTGTTCATGATTTGCTAGATACTATTTTATTATCAGTAGAATTACCTAAAGAAGTTTCAGAGAGAGAGGAAGATGCAAAGAAGCAGGAGAAAGAGCTTATTTCTGTAGGAGAGCAGTTGTATGCAAGTTTAGGATCCCTGCTTTCTAAGAAAACTCCATTTTTAGCTCCTTCTGTTCACTTCACTTTTGAAGCTGTCGCTTATGAACGGCAGATTTATTTTTATGTGAGTACTCCTCGAAAGTACAAAGCTTATGTAGTCAAAGCTATACACGCGCAATATCCGAAAGCCGTTGTCAATGAAGTAGAAGATTACAATATTTTTTCTCCCGAGGGGGTGGCGGCTGCGACTGAGCTTCAGTTTAGAGAGAAGTCAATGTTCCCAATCAAGAGTTATCAGAATATGGAGACTGATCCGCTTAGTATGATAACTAATTCGCTTGGTAAACTTGAAGAGGGAGAAGGCGCAGCTGTACAGGTTGCTTTTAAACTAGCTCCACCAAATTGGCGTAAGGCAGGCCTCACAACAGCTAAAGCTATGATGACTGGTGAAGAGAAAAAAGGACTAGCTAGTGGAGTTGGAGAGGCTTTTTCTGCAGAGCTTGGCCGAGTGTCATCCTCACCAGAACAGCTTCAGCGATCAGAGGAAAAAGAAGAGCGCCGAGAAGAGAAAAAACAGAGACTTACTCCAATGGAAGAAGAGAAAGTTAAGGGCATCGAAGAAAAAGCGAATAAAACAGCTTTCGAAACTCATATTAGAATTGTGACATCGGCTAATTCGAGAGAAATGGCTGAACATCATCTAGAAAACATTGTGAATTCTTTTGCTCAATTTGATGTGCCGGAGTGGAATGGATTTAAAAAGGCAAAATCTTTTTCAGAGAAGCGCATTGTAAACAATTACATTTTCAGAAATTTTGGAAAGAAGAATAAGATGTACTTGAATACTGAAGAACTAACAAGTGTTTTTCACTTTCCAATTAGGACGACCGAAACTTCTGCTATTAAACGCTTAGACGCAAAGCAAGCCCCAGCCCCTGCCGATGCCCCAACCGAAGGTTTAGTAATCGGAACAAATACATATCAAGGCGAGGAGACAACAATCAGAATCAAAGACGAAGATCTCATGCGTCATATGTATATTATTGGTAAGACTGGTGGTGGTAAATCTGTCTATCTCGCAAATCTAATAAATTATCATATAAAGAAAGGCCAAGGAGTCTGTGTGGTTGATCCCCATGGTGATCTGGTTGAAGATATTTTAGCTAGCATGCCAAAAGAGCGGGCTGAGGATGTCGTGATTTTCGATCCGAGTGATGTTGAGAGACCAATGGGATTAAACATGATTGATTTTGATCCGGCTTATCCTGAGCAGAAAGATTTTGTGGTTGGGAATATGATTGGAATCTTTGAGAAGTTGTTCCCACCAGAGATGATTGGGCCGATGTTTGAGCATAATATGCGTAATGTTATGCTGACGCTCTTGGACGATCCGAAAAATCCTGGAACTCTAGCAGATATCCCTCGAATGTTTACCGATGAAGATTACCAGAAAGAAAAAGTTAAGCATGTCAAAGATCCTCTAGTTAGAGATTTCTGGGAAAAAGAGATGGCCAAAACATCTGATTTTCATAAGTCAGAAATGCTAGGGTATTTGATTAGTAAGGTTGGTCGCTTTGTGGAAAATACAATGATGCGTAATATTATTGGTCAGCCACATTCAGCTTTTGATGTCAGAAAGATAATGGACGAGAAAAAGATTCTCTTAGTTAATTTGTCAAAAGGTAAAGTTGGTGAAATCAATAGTGACTTGTTAGGTATGATCATAGTTTCTAAAATACAGATGGCTGCAATGAGTCGAGCAGATATTCCACAGGATGAACGAGAAGATTTCTTCTTATTTATAGATGAGTTCCAGAATTTTGTAACAGATAGCATTGCGGTGATTTTATCTGAGGCTAGAAAGTATAGATTGTCGCTTACAATGGCTCACCAGTATGTTGCTCAGTTAGCAGGGAAAAGTGAGGCGGTTCGGGATGCTGTATTTGGAAATGTGGGATCTATTGTGACTATGCGCGTGGGTGCACCTGATGCAGAATTTTTGGAAAGCGAATTTGTGCCTGTGTTTGATCGAAATGATCTGTTGAATATGGAAAAATTCAGTGCTTATGCCAAGATTATCATTGATAATAAACCTACCAAACCTTTTAATATCAAGCTTCCGCCACCAGCAGAAAACTACAACGAAAAGCAGGTTGATATTATTAAGCAAATATCTCGACTTAAATATGGTAAAGAAAGGGCGATTGTTGAAGAAGAGATGGCTAGGAAATTGAATCCACCTGAATCCAAAAAGGCTGATCGAACACCTGATTTAGAAATGGGAAGTTTTAGATAATCAACATTGCCTGTATTTACCTAACATGATAAAATTACGTAGTTAATAAAAACAGAAATAAACAATAAACAAAAGAAAAATGGATGAGAATAAAATAAGCTTGATCAAGCAGCGCTTGGAAAGTGCTGAAAAGAGCGTTGTTTCGGCTAAGAAGATGCTCGAAGAATTGACCGGAGTAAGCGCTATAAGTTCTCCGTATTTGAGCGCAGAAGAAAAAGCTCAGGATTTAGTGGTGAGTGAGGATGCCAGAGTTATTGAGGGAGTTTTCGACGGAGAAAGTATGATTGGTCCAGATAAGCAGATTTATCCTGTGCCGGCTAATTATGCAAGCAAATCAAAATTGGTTGAAGGTGATATTCTCAAACTAAAGATTAGTGAGAATGGGACTTTTTTATACAAGCAGATTGGGCCAGTTGATAGGAAGGGAGTTGTGGGCGAGCTAATAAAAGATTCGGGTGGAAGCTTCTATGTTAAAGCTACAAAAAAGAAATATCGAATTCTATTAGCAAGTGTGACATATTTTCAGGCTGACGAAGGAGACGAAATAACTTTGATGGTACCTCAGAGTGGTGATGTAGAATGGGGCGCAGTTGAAAATGTTATCAAAAAAGGAGCTGTTCCTACCGAAAAAGAAAAGGACGCTCAAAAGAAGGAGGAAGCTATAAAAGCACTGGAACAAAGCAATAGTGGTACAACTGAAGATTTAGATCAGTTGGATGAAATTGGTGGTTTATCCGATATATAAATTATTATGGAAGATCAAATAAAAGAAGAACCAAAAAAAGAGAAAAAGACTATAAAGCAGGTTCTGAAATTTGTAGTTGTTGGATTATTGAACACGGGAATAGATTTGGTTTTGCTAAATCTGTTAATCTGGATTTCTGGAGCTGGTCGAGATGGATGGGTTTTTACAGTTTTCAAGGGTGTTTCCTTTGTGGCGGCTGCAGCGAATAGTTATTACTTCAATAAATTATGGGTTTTCCGTGGCGAAGATGCTGAAAAAAAGACATCTCGTCAGTTTACAGAGTTTATGGTGATTACGGTTGGTGGGGCGTTGATAAATATTGGAATAGCTAGCTTGTTTGTGAATAATCAGGCGCCAGTTGAAGGCTTTCTTTATTGGCTACCTGGCATTGCTTATCTCTACACATTATTTATTCAGGCATTTCATGCTATTACCCCAGCCGATTTTGCTCATTGGGCAACAGAAGCAGCTATGTTTGGTACTGCTGCCGGCCTAGTCTGGAATTTCCTAGGATACAAATTCTTCGTTTTCCGAGCAAAAAGAAAGAAGAAATAGTCTATTTCAAACCCCATCATGCTTGAGCCACGGGTTTAAAACCCGTGGCTCTTACTTGAAACGTGGAGGCATGCGTGCTAATCTATAGTCAAGATTATGTCTATTGCACTATACCGAAAATACCGACCACAATCGTTTAGTGAAGTCGTTTCGCAGGAGCATGTGAAGACGACTCTTTTAAACTCGATTTCTCTAGCTGAAATTGGGCATGCTTATATTTTCGTAGGAGCAAGGGGTATTGGAAAAACGACCCTCGCTCGTTTGTTCGCAAAAGCAGTGAATTGTCAGAAAAAAGATAGACCTGAGCCGTGCAATAGTTGTGATAGCTGCAAGACGATAAGTGACGGGAAAGCTCTAGATCTAATAGAAATAGACGCAGCTTCTAATAGGGGAATAGAAGAAATTAGGGAGCTTAGAGAGAAAGTTAAATTTTCTCCTAGCCAATTAAAATACAAAATCTTCATTATAGACGAAGTACATATGCTTACCAAAGAAGCATTCAATGCCCTGCTGAAGACTTTAGAAGAACCACCTGAGCATGCAATTTTTCTATTAGCGACTACTGAGGCTCACAAAATTCCCGCGACTATCCTGTCTCGTTGCCAGAGATTTGATTTGAAGAGATTAACAGTGCCAGAATTAGTTTCGTATTTGGATCACATTTCTAAGAAAGAAGGCTTTGAAACCTCGCCTGAGTCACTAGAGTTAATTGCCCAGCAATCAGATGGCTGCGCCAGAGATTCAGTGAGTTTGCTGACACAATTAACCGCCTATGCCAAAGGTAAAGTAGATCAGAAATTAGTTAAAGATGTTTTAGGAGTAACCGACCAATCAATTGTCGCCAAATTTGTAGATATAATTATTGCCAAAAATAGTGGGCAGGGGATTGATGAACTTAGAAAACTAGTTGAGGGGGGGTATGATTTAAATCAATTCACCAAAAATCTAATAGAATATTTCCGTAAAATATTATTAATCAATGTCGGGGCCAGTAGTGATGATGTTGTATTAGTAAGTTTGTCTTCAGAGCAGCTAGAAAAACTGCAAGAACAATCAAAGGTTTTGTCTGTTAATGAGGTTGTTAAATTTATAAAAATATTTTTAGAAGCCCAGCCAAATTTAGGGAAATCTGTCTATCCTCAATTACCGCTAGAACTAGCCCTATTTGAGCTTTTTGGAGATATAGAGGCGCAAGTAGAAGCTCCACCAGTAATCCAAGATAAGCCTGCTGAGCCAATTCAAAAACCAAAAGCCCTACCTAAAAAAGTAGTATTGCCAGAGCCTGTGAAACCAATTACTTCTACCTTGAAACCAAGCAATTTGAAATTATCAGATATCGAAGCAAAGTGGGCTGAAGTTTTAGAAGCTGTCATGCCACTTAATCATTCTGTGGCAGCATTTCTACGAGCGGGTGTTTTACAAAGTTTTTCTGAGAATTATTTAACAATTGCTTTCAAATTTAGGTTTCATAAAGAACGTTTTGCCGATAGAAAGCATCGATTGATAGTTGAAGAAGTAATAGAGAAAGTATATGGTGAGAAAATACTGATTCGACCAGAAGTCGATGATTCTCTAATTGCTGATACACCAGTTGCAGAAAAACAGGAAGTGGCTAATGTAGAGGAAGCACCAAAAAATGTAGCTGATATGGCCAAGGATGTTTTTGGTGGTAAGTTGATTTAATGGCCCGCCTGCGGTGGGTAAAGTAAATAAGACACCTGGTTTTCCTGTCGATTGTTGG
>CAYSJE010000015.1:0-9730 GCA_964431345.1 uncultured Candidatus Saccharibacteria bacterium | reverse complement strand
GGTGTTTGAAATGAAAGATGATGATGACCAAGATGACAACCCGGGGGGCAAGGCTGGTCAGAACCCTCCAGTTGTAATGAAAAAGGCAGAAAAGATAGCAGAAGTCAGGGCTAGTTTGGGGCTAGACAAAAAACCTGTACCAAAAAGCAAAATTCCTGTGCGAAAATCGAAGCTTCAGCCTCAGTCAAAAGCTGTCCCAGTGAAGAAAGAAGTAAGTGCTCAAAATCCGCAATCGCAGCCGAAACCAAAACAAAACCCAATTGAGCCTGTCAAGGTCGAAGCAAAAAAACCTGTAGCTAAAGCCCAGAAAGTTTTGCCAAAACAAAAAGTGAAACCAACAGTAATTGATTCCAAGATAAACCGCCGACCAGATAATTGGCAGCCACCCAAGCCGCCTCAGATTGATAAAGCCGCTAAACCAGATCCACCGAAGAAATCCGGGATTTCTCTAAATGAAGCCTTGCAACAAAAGCCACAAAGTGTGCACAAAAAGAAATCGGGTGAGGAGGGAAAGGGTTAAAAGACGCTAATTGTAGGGAACAGGCATGCCTGTTCCCTACACGTTACTTTTTCAGTTTTGCTTTTACAATTAGATCCTGCCAATCGGTGCCGGGTGGCCAACAAGTCACAAGAGTAATTTGCTCTTCATTTTCAGTAGCTTCGAAAATTTCAGAAGAGTTTTTAGGGACAGTTTGCTTGCTAGTTACTGTGTAAGTTAAATCTTGGTTATCTGAGTAGATCATAATTTCATCATCTGGCTCTAATTTTTCTAGCAAGGCAAAAATAGTATTGTAATCACTTTTTTCCCACCAATAGTTTGAGCTGTGTCCGATGTAGACACCGTTACCTTGATTGTTCGGTACAGAAGAATTAGGATGATGAACGATCCCATTCAAAAGTTCTGCTTGCAAAGATTCTTCGTTATCTGTTTGAGCCCATATTATCGGGGCTTTTATTTTTAGTTTAGGAATTGCGAGATAATCGGTGGTTTCTGTAGAAATGGATTCTTCTGGAAGTGTATTAGTAGAGAATCTAATTTGCTGACCAAGCAAAGGCCAATTTACAAACAAATACGAGCCTAAAATAGCTGCAGCGAATAGGGCTCCAAAGAAGGTTGTTTTTTTGAGTAAGCTAGTTTGCTTTTTTTCTTTCATAATTGTATTGTAATGGTTGAATTACTAATAGTCACTGTGTATGAGTCAGAAAATAATTTGTGCCATGTCTGGGGGAGTAGATAGTTCTGTTGCAGCAGCTTTACTGATGCAGCAAGGTTTTGATGTGATAGGTGTTTTTATGCGTTTCTCTAGGAAAAAAACTCATGAAAATACATGTTGTTCGGTAGAATCATATGAGCAAGCGAAGCAAGTAGCGAGGAAACTCGGCATAAAATTATATGTGCTAGATTTCTCCGAGCAATTTTCTAAAGAAATAATTTCTAGTTTTATAGAAAAATATAAGAGTGGACTGACTCCAAATCCATGCGTGATTTGTAATGAAAAAATTAAATTTGGTTTGTTATTCGAAAAGGCAAAAAAGTTGGGAATAGAAATCATAGCCACCGGTCATTATGCGAAAATAGAAAACAACAAATTATATAGAGCCAATGATTCCAAAAAAGATCAGTCATATTTTTTATATCGTCTGAATCCGAAACAGCTGAACAATATTGTTTTGCCTCTGGGTGAGTTAAAGAAGCCTGAGGTTAGAAAATTAGCAGAAGAATTTGGATTCTCTGTCGCTACAAAAAAGGACAGTCAAGAAGTTTGCTTTGTGCCAAATGATGATGTGGCTGGGTTTCTCAAAAATTTCCTAAAAGAACAAATGAAACAGGGTCCAATTATGAACTTAGATAGTGAAATTATTGGAGAGCACAAAGGTCTACCAGCTTATACAATTGGTCAGCGCAAAGGCATAGAAATTGGAGGAATAGGTCCTTTTTATGTAGTCAGAAAAGATATGCAGCAAAATATTTTGTATGTTACTAAAAATCAGAAAGATTTACTTAGCGATAAGGGTTTTCTAGGGAGAATAAATTGGCTAATTAGTGATGTTAAATTTCCGTTCAAGTGTGAGTCTCAGATTAGATATCAGGCTAAGCCTGTGAAGACAGAAGTAAGTGAGTCCGGAGGAGTTGAATTTAGTGTACCACAAAGAGCAGTTACCTCGGGGCAATCGCTAGTTTTCTACAAAAATAAACAGATTTTGGGTGGGGGAATAATCAAATGAAATATCTACTAAGTTTACTATTTCTAGTAGTGGGATTATTTGGCATTTTTGCATCTCTAGACTGGGCTAAGAAAAAGAAGTTATTTCTGGGTGTAGGCATAGTTTTTGTGGTGCTGGCGATTATTAT
This sequence comes from uncultured Candidatus Saccharibacteria bacterium, assembly GCA_964431345.1. GTDB lineage: Bacteria > Patescibacteriota > CALEFQ01 > CALEFQ01 > CALEFQ01 > CAYSJE01. The sequence goes on along the minus strand of CAYSJE010000015.1, from coordinate 7,377 downwards.
GTTTGAGATGTTTTAATTGCCTAACTGCCTATTTTAAGGTATTATTTAAATATCTAGGTAAATAAAAATAGCTTAAATAACAACAAACTTATGGGTAATCGATTTTCTGGTCACCAACTAAGTGAATTGCTGCCAAAAGTTTCTTCAATGCAGCAAAAAATCATGGAAATGGACAAAGAACGCTTGTCTTTGCATTCAGCGGGCAAATTTGCAGAGCATGACGCAAAAGTATCCGAACTCGGTCGATTGAAATTAGAATTTGATGAATTACAGCAAGCGATCAAAGAAAAACAAGAAACTGGTCAATAATAATATCAAATGAGTCAGTTTTCTCATATCATAGGTGTCTTGTCTAGCAAGATAAGTAGCTTGGAAGTTGCTTTGAACGAACTGAAAAATATGGATAGCGCGGAGCTACGTCAGATCAAGAAAGAAGAGGAAGAGATAGCTAAGATGCAAAGGGAAATGCAGAAAGCAGGTACGACAGGGGCTTCGCAAGGCCCTGGCGTTCGGGGTGGGGATACAAAAGCTGCCATTAGATCAGCCGAAAGCCAGATTGCGCAAAAGAAAAAGAAAATAGTAGATAAGGAAACAGAAATAAGGGGACACAAAGATGAGCTTAGGAAACTAGTTACTGACGAATTTTCAGGGTCAGCAGATTTAGAGAAAAAAATTAAAGCTGATGAGCGGATAAAGTCGGAATTAGAATTGAAAAGAGAAGACCCTGAGGGAGATCTAAAAAAACAGGAAATAGAGCTTAGAAGAAAAAGAAGCGAAGAGTACGAACTAAAAGCAGCTGCTACCAAAGCAAAAAAGCAAGCAAAAAAAGCTGAAGAAAAAATGCTAGCGGCGAGAGGTGGTAAGAATCTGAAAGAAGTTCCCAAAGCAGTAAAGAAAAAGGTGGAAGATGCAAAGGAGCGAGCACGATTAGCTCAAGCGAAATTTGAGAAATGGGTCAAAAAGGTTAAACCAACCACGATACGTTTACAGGCCAGAAAGAATAGACTGGAACGCGCAATTAAGGCTATAAGTAAACAGGTAGAGGACAAAGAGGATGTGATCGAAGAGGGAAAACGTAAGCTTGATGAATTAGAAACAGATATTCCGAAAAGGAAAAAAACAGAGGAAGATGCAATTTCTCTTTTGAAAGAAGAGGGAAAGCAAGAGAGAATAAAACTTGACCAAGAAGAAAGTAAATTAGCCAAATTACACCAGGGAGAGGATCGACAGAAATCCCTGACTGGTTTATCCCAGGGCACAGGTGGTTCTTCAAATATGGGTGGCAGTCTCAAGGACAAAGAGAGTCGATTAAACACGATGAAAACAAAGTGGAACCAGCTAAAAAGTCACGGGCATACCATGATTGGTAAGATAGAGATAGATTTCAATCTTGTGAAGCGTAATTTTACTAACTTGGAGTCAGAATTGACACGAGCAAGGTCGGCTGGGTCACAAGGCGGTAGCGCAGTCACGAGGCAAGCGGCTAGTTCTATGGGGCAATATGGAGATTTAAATAGTTCGGACAGAGAAACTATTTTACGCCTGAAAACTCGATTTCACCATATAGAGATGAAGAAAAGTATTGCTATTACAAAATTTAGAAGCTTGTTAGGTTCAATATAATGTCAGCCGCTTTTTCAGAAATCAATCGAACAGAAACAAAACTCAGTGATTTCCAAAAAGAATTGGGAGATTTTTCTAGTATGCTGAACAAAATTGAGGAAGGGAAAGAGGGTACTCGTGAGCTTGAAGATAAACTTTCTGTTGCTCAGAATCAGCAGGGAGAAATGTCTGAAGCGACAGGCAAAAAGAAGTTTGATTGGATTCTTAGTCACTATCGCGAAGAGTTAGAAAAAATTTCTAAAGAAATTTCTGAATTGCCAGTGCACGGAGAAGAATTTGTGAGAGATAAGGTTCTGAGTTTACAGCGAGAAGTCGAAATTTCCCGTAAACATATAGTGAAATTGGAACAATTAGAAATGGCTCTTCAAGAAGAAAAGAAAAATAGAAAAGCAGATGAAACTCAGGTAGATGAGCAAATTGAGCAAGAAAAAAAATTACAAAGATTGCAAGATACAAGCAAGTCGGTTAAATTGCATGATACGAAAGAAGTAGATAATTCTACTGAGCTTGATTCATAGATAAATTACCTGATATAAGAAAATATGACATCCCAAGAGTTACGTAAAACTTATCTAGATTATTTCAAATCAAAAAAGCATGCCGAAATACCTTCGGCTTCTTTGATTCCAGAAAATGACCCTTCAGTCCTTTTTACAACTGCGGGAATGCATCCGCTAGTTCCATATTTTTTGGGTGAAAGACATCCTGATGGCAAGCGAGTGACTAATATTCAGAAATGTGTGCGCGTAGTTGATATCGATGAAGTAGGTGATACTTCTCATCATACTTTTTTCGAAATGTTGGGGAATTGGTCATTTGGTGATTACTACAAAAAGGAAGTTAATATTTGGATATATGAATTGCTGGTTAATAAATTGGGATTTGATTCAGATAGGATTTGGGTGAGCTGCTTTGCGGGTGATATTGATTCTCCAAAAGACGAGGAATCTGCTAAGGCTTGGGAGAAAGCTGGGATACCAAAAGAGCGAATCAAATTTTTGCCTAAATCAGAAAATTGGTGGATTGCGGGAGAGACTGGACCTTGTGGGCCAGATTCTGAATACTTCTACGATGTTCAGCCTGATAAAGCTGTGTGTAGTGATAATTGTGGCCCAGGATGTGATTGCGGTAAGTTCATTGAGATCGGCAACAATGTCTTCATTTCTTATGAAAAGAAAAAAACTGGGACTAAAATCATTTTTGTAAGACACGGTGAAACAGATTGGAATGTAAGTGGCCGAATACAAGGAAATGGAGATATCCCACTTAATAATAATGGTAAAGAAACGGCTGAAAATTTAAAGGAAAAGATAAAACAATATAAGCCAGATATAATCCTAACATCACCTTTAAGTCGGGCAATGGACACGGCTAAAATTATAGCGCCTGATGATGTTGAAATTATCCCAGAGCCTCTTGCAATCGAGCGAGATATGGGCGAATTGGAAGGTTTAACTCAGACAGAAGTTCTAGAGCAGTGCGCGGGCGACAAATTTGTAAAAAAACAGAGATTCAATTATTGTATTGATCCTCCTGGCGGTGAAAGTCTAGATCAAGCAAAAAGGCGAATAGAAAAGTTGTGGCATAAAATTTTGGAGAAATATCGCGGCAAAACTATTATGTTAGTTTCACATGGCGATATGATGGATATGGCTGAGGCGCTACAAACTGGGCAAGCGCCGACTAAAACAATTGGCATGCATCAGGATAATTTAGCGATCAAAGAGTTTGAATTATATGAATACAGCCCTCTTCCGCAGAAGAGCGTTGATACCGGAATAGGGTTTGAAAGATTATTAGCAATGACTAATGGGCTAAGCGATGACTATGAAACAGAGTTATTCAGGCCACTGATTACAGCAATAGAAAATTTGAGCAAGAAAAAGTATGGCGAGAATGATCGAGAAACATATGCGATGAGAGTGATTGCGGATCATCTGCGGGCTGCGACTTTCATCATTGGCGATGATCATGGGGTGGTGTCATCAAATGTTGAACAGGGTTATGTTTTACGTCGCCTAATTCGCCGTGCAATTCGTTTGGGTAAAAAACTTGGAATACCAAAAGACTATAATTTGTGTTCAGAGATTTCCAATGTTGTGATAAAACAATATAGTGATGCGTATTCTGAATTACAGAGAAATTCTGAGCGTATAATTACTGAACTCAAAAAGGAAGAGGAAAAATTTGAGAAAACATTAGAGAAAGGCCTTAGAGAATTTCAAAAAATGAAAGACAAAGGTATAAGTGGGAAAGAAGCTTTTGATTTATTCCAAACATATGGCTTTCCCCTAGAAATGACTGAAGAGTTGGCGAAAGAGATGGGAGTTGAAATTGATAAGGCTCAGTTTAGTGAAGAATTTACTAAGCATCAACTGGCTTCGAAGAAAGGTTCTGAGAAAAAATTTGCCGGAGGGCTTGGGGATCATAGTGTAGAAACAACTCGTTTGCATACGGCTACTCATCTTTTGCACGAAGCTTTGCGCAGAGTTTTAGGTGAACATGTTGAGCAGAAAGGGAGCAATATTAATCCAGAAAGACTAAGATTTGATTTCTCTCATTCTGATAAAATGACTGATGATGAAAAAAAGCAAGTTGAGGATTTGGTCAACGAACAAATAATGGTAGACTTACCAGTAAAGTGTGAGACTATGACTTTTGACGAAGCAAAAAAAGCTGGGGCAATGGGATTATTTGCAGATAAATATGGAGAGAAGGTGAAAGTTTATTCAGTGGATAATTTTTCTAGAGAAATTTGTGGTGGTCCGCATGCTCAGCGAACCGGAGAGTTGGGTCATTTTGTAATAAAAAAAGAACAATCCTCTAGTTCTGGTGTAAGGCGGATAAAAGCCATCTTAGAATAAATAATAATATGAAAGTTGATTTACATATTCATACTTGCTACTCACACGATAATTTCACTCCACTTGAAAAGACTATTGAGGCAGTTCAGAAAAGTGGAGTGGATTGTGTGGCTGTGACTGATCATAATGAAGTTAGGGGTGCGTTTGAGTTACAGAAACGAGCTCCATTTAGGGTTATTATTGGTGAGGAAATAAAAAGTTCAGAAGGAGAGATAATCGGTTTGTTTCTCAAAGAACGAATTCCTCCAAAACTTAGTGCTCGAGAGACTATTACCAGGATACGTGAGCAGGGTGGTCTCGTCATGATACCCCATCCTTTTTTGTGGATTTTTGCGAGTCGACTCAAAAGGAAATTAGTTTATGAATTTGTTAGGGAAGAGTTGGTAGATGCAATCGAAGTTTATAATGCCAGTGGTATTTCGATGATGTCTTACAAAAAAGTCTATGATTTACTGAGAGGTAAAGACATAGCGAGAGTTTCTGTGACTGATGCTCATTTTGCCTATGAATTTGTCGGAGCCTGTGTAAAAATGAAAGATTTTTCTGGGTCTCGGGATTTCTTGGAAAAACTCAAAAAGGGACAGTTAGTGATGAAGCCTGGCTACTTACATTCGTCTTTTCAGCAGCTGTATAATTTCGTGAAGCGGAAATTGTTTCAAATACCCAAGGGAGTTGAAGATAAACTGGGGGGCAATACCAAAAACATAATTTTGTGATATAATATTAGTGATAATTAAGCGCACCATGTGCGTATGGGTTTATTTGGTAAGACAAAAAATACACTTAATAATTACGCTTTAGCCTTAGATGTGGGCACAGCGGTTGTCAAAGCTCTGATCATAGAGATGGATTTCAGTAGTGGCAAAGGAAAGGTTATCGGAGTAGGCAAAGAACCACAGCAATTAGGAGATATGCATTCGGGGGCAGTAAGTAATATTGAAGGAGTTGTCGCGACTTCGCAAAAAGCGATTGCTGAAGCTGAGGAAATGGCCAAAGTACAGCCTGAGCAGGCAGTTCTAGGCATTGCCGGGGAATTAGTGAAAGGTGCAAAAACAACAGTTCATTATGAACGCCTGCAGCCAAAAACTAAAATTACAATCAAAGAATTGAAAGAAATAGTTGCTAAAGTCCAGCAGCAGGCATTTACCAAAGTACGCAAGCAATTAGCCTGGGAAACTGGGCACTCGGAGATCGATGTAAAACTAATCAATGCGGCGGTGGTAGATGTACATATTGATGGCTATCGAGTAACAAATCCAGTCGGGTTTCAGGGCAAAGATGTTAGTATTGGAATTTTTAATGCCTATGCGCCGCTAATACATCTAGGAGCATTACAGACAATAGCAAGTGATTTGGGATTAGACTTACTAAGTATTACAGCTGAGCCCTATGCTGTTGCTCGTGGAGTTAGTGAGGATACAGAAGGATTCGGAGCAATTTTTATTGATATTGGAGGAGGGACCACGGATGTAGCAGTTGTTCACAAAGGTGGTGTTGAAGGGACTAAAATGCTAGCTATTGGGGGGCGAGCTTTTACAAGAAGACTCGGCGATGAGCTAAAAATGAATTTTGAAGAGGCTGAAAAGATTAAACTCAGATATTCAGCGAGCCGATTAAACTCTGATGGGATGCTTAGGGTGAAAGAAATTTTTGACAATGATCTTAGGGTCTGGTTGTCTGGGATAGAATTAGCTCTAAGTGAATTTGTACACTTGGATCTGCTGCCGTCAAAAATATTTTTGTGTGGAGGAGGATCTCTTTTACCGGGGATAAAAGAGATCTTACTCTCACCACAATGGTCAGAAAACCTGCCATTTGCTAAACCACCACAAGTTACTCATCTGCATCCACGAGATGTCAAAGATTTAACTGATGCAACCAAAAAGCTCACAGAAACACAGGATATTACACCAATGTCATTGGGCACGGTAGCCCTAGATTTAGCAGGTGAGGAGACTGTGGTTGGTGGAGTGCTTAAAAGAGTCGTTGATTTAATTCAAATATGAAACTAGTTTATCTAGAGGTAGAAGAAGAAATCACTTCAGTGATTGACAAGCTTCAGCACTTGACTGTATCTGAAGTTACTTTGGTTGTGCCAAAAGGAGCGAATCTTATTCAAAGCATTATTAATCTCAAACTCCTAAAGAAACACGCCCAAATGCAGGGTAAGGAAGTGGTAATAGTTACAGGTGATCAAGTCGGGGTGAATTTAGCTAAGCGGGCAGGGCTTAGTGCAAGAAGAAGGGTGGATCATGTTGACGGAGATTTTTCTGATGAGGAAGATGTTGACGAGAGCATTAATCTGACTAAAGAAAGAAAGAAAAGAGCTAAAAATAAGAAATCAAAACAGAGAGTTCGTGGTTATAAAGAAATAGAAAAAGATGGCCTAGGGATAAAAAAGACAACTCACAGATCTTTTAGTGAACCTAGTAAGAAAAACAAGCCAGCTGAGGTTGACTTAATTCCAAAACGGCGAGTGGCCATAATATTAGTTATTATACTTCTGATACTGTTGGCAATCGCGGCATTTGTTTATTTCTATTTACCAAAAGCTACTGTGTTAATAGATTTGAAGACAGAAAGAATTACCAACGACGTATCAATTGAAGTTACTGATGCAATTGAGGTAATTGACTCAGATGGAAACAGAATCCCTGGAAAGCTCTATGAAGTTGAATTGGAAGGAAGCAAGGAGGCAGAAGCTACAGGGGAAAAAGAAATCGGTGAAAAGGCTCAAGGGACAATTACAATTTATAATACTTATCAGACAACACCTCGAACAATTGTTCCCTCTCGCTTTATGGCAGCAGATGGGAAAATATTTAAATCAACAGAGTCTGTAACTCTCCCAGGGTATGAAGATACTGGGGGAGACAATAAGGTCCCAGGG
>CAYSJE010000014.1:0-10162 GCA_964431345.1 uncultured Candidatus Saccharibacteria bacterium | reverse complement strand
GTAAAATCGGTGAAATATGCTAAAATATCTTCTATGAGCCAATGTCCACAACTCAAAAAAGAAGATTGGCATCTAAAAGAATTTAACTGGGAAAATCAGGCTTTTTACAAAGTCCATTATTCTTGTTTCTTTAACATGCCGATAAATCTAAAGTCTGTTACTCAGAAAGCTGCCAAGATGTTAAAAAAACGCGATTTGCTAGAAAAAATGCCGGTAATTTTTTCTGTAAACGAAGGCCCCTTTGGTGGAGATATACTAATGTCTATTAAAAAGCATGTCGATGATTTAGAAACTAGAACCCTGAGCGGTCACTTCATAAGTTTTCTTTATACCGGCTCATACTCGAATCAACCAAAACTAATCGAAAAAATTATGGAATATGGGAAGAAACAGCATTTGAATTTTGCGGATTTGTTTATCTGGCACGTTACTTGCCCTAAGTGTGTACAGAAATACAAAAATGCCCAGACAGTAATATTTGCGAAGGTTGTATAGCGCAAAGGCGATGGGTGTGAAACCCATCGCCATATAAGCAGCTTTATCTGGCCTCGGGTTTTACACTCGAGACCTTTTTATTTCTAGTATCCAGAAATAATTCGCACATTCGGACCACCACCATAGCCAGCACCTGTTAAAATTTCTTTGCGCCCACCATCTAGATTAGCAACATCTACATTCACGCCACCTCTGAATCCACTATCGTAGGCAAAGAAATTTGTAGACATTCTAGTGCCATTAGTTTCATAAGCAAGAGCTTGCGGACCACCATTAGCTCCTGCACCAACTACAATCTCGGGATCCGAATCATCATCAATATTAGCCAGAGCTGGATGACATCCTGAATTTACACCAGCTGCGAATGCTCTGAATTCTGTTTGTACAGTCCAAGTATTAGTTGTCATTACTTTTACCATTGTTCCATTACCTGGTCCCTCAGCCAAAACTAGATCATCTTTGCCATCTGAATTTATATCAGCCCCTGAAGCAACAAACACACCCGTTCGCTGTGATTTATCAAAGGCGAAGAAAGATTTTATTAGAGTCCCATCATATTTATAGACATGGACAAGGGGTCCGCCGCCTGGACCAGCGCCAACAATTACTTCAGCTTTACCATCACCATCAATGTCCCCAGCAGACACACTTGCACCAACTTTTGAACCACCAAAGGCAATCCATTCTCCTATTACATCATAATCCTCATCCCCGAAACTACTCCCACCAAGATCGACATCAAAAACTTTTATCAAACTATCAGTCCCGTACATTGGAGCTGTAATGATTTCTTCTTTGCCATCACCATCAACATCTCCGCCAGCAATATTAACGCCTTTTCTTAAATCAGAATTGTAAGCCATGAATTGACCAAGTAGATTATAATCCTTGTCGAAAATCCGGACTTGCGGTCCACCGCCCTTACCCGCACCAACTACTATTTCATCTTTCCCGTCGCCAGTAACATCGATTGCTGAAACTTGGACTCCCCCTCTAAATTTAGAATTATAAGCCATGCCACTTTTACCAGCGATTACAGGATCTTTTGCTTTGGTCTTAGTTTTAGTCTTTGTCTTTGTTTTAGTCGGTGCATCACTCGGAATTTCTATCGTCATTACATTACTAGTACTAACATTTCCGGACTTATCTCTAACTGACATGGCTACATAATGATTATAGCCTTTATACATTTTGATACTATAATAAGGAATTCTGAGTGAAATTTGGTCTCTGTCAGTCGTATACCAACCTGCAAATTCATCAGGATAGCTAGGAGAAGAATTTGTTTTAGAAACAGCCAATTTATAATACTGGAAGTCTGAATCTTCATTCTTTGTCCAAGTCATAACTACATTGCCATCGCTCTCATATTCAAGAGAAGTCAAACTAACTGCAGTTGGTGGTGTGGTATCACTGCTTCCCCCATAATTTGCTTGGGCCATTGGTGAGACCAAAAACAGACCCATCCCAACTACCACGAGTAAGGACAACAGGGTCATAGTCTTTTTCATAAGTTTATTTTTAATTACATTTCTAAAACGCGTATCAGGTTTTCACCCTCACGCTTATCTTTTGTAACGCCATCAACAAACACAACTTTATCGCCTTTTTTTGTTTGATAATTTTTGTGTAAATACTCTGACAAATCTTTATTCACTGTATTTAGGCTGGCAATATGAGAATTCATGATAGGCTCTATCCCCCAAACTAATTCTAATTGTCTTTGCACCTTTCTATGAGCAGTGACTGCAATCAAAGGAATCTCTTGGCGAGCAGCTGAGACGGCAATCGCTGTTTGCCCAGTGACAGTTGTAACTACAATTGCCTTGGCTTTTACTTCAGAAGCTATTTTAGCAGCATGATGAGAAAGAGACAGCAAGACTTCGTTTTCATTTTGTTTAGAAAATTCTTCGATAGACAACACATCGTCATAAGCACTTTTTTCGGCATCAGCAATTATAGAATTAGCCATGCGCACAGCCTCAACTGGAAATTTCCCTGAAGCTGTCTCATCTGAGAGATAAATTCCATCAACATGCTCAAATACAGCATTGGCCACATCACTCACTTCAGCTCGAGTTGGCCGAGGATTTTCTGTCATTGAATAAAGCATCTGAGTCGCTACTATCACAGGCTTCATTAGCTTTCTACTAACATCTACAATTCTCTTTTGATTTTCTGGTACAGAAGTTATCGAAACTTCCGGACCTAGATCACCACGAGCAATAACGACTCCATCAGAAATTTTTACAATTTCCTCTAAATCATCTAGTGCTTCATGAGTTTCTATTTTAGCCGTAATTTTAGTGGCGGGTTGTTTGTTATGAGTTAGTTTCTTAATCAATTCTCTCAATTCGAAAATATCTTGAGCAACTCGCACAAAAGATAAGCCCACCCACTCCACATCTTGTTTCAAAGCAAATTTTAAATCTTCAATATCTTTGTCTGTAATAGTTTTTATAGACAAAGTAGTATTAGGAAAATTTATGCCTTTATGCGAAGCTAGTTTTCCACCTATTACAACTTCGCAGACAATATCATAATTATCTATTGAAACAACTTTGACACTCATCTTGCCATCGGCTAACAAAAGTCTAGCTCCTTCATCAACATCTTTGTGCAAATTAGGATACTGGACAAAAATTTTGTCGCGAGATAAATCCTTGGCTGTAGTTTTGGCGAGCTCTGGATTAGTCGAGAAAACTAAACGTTCACCCTCAATCAATTCTAGACCTTTGTCTAAAATATTACCAACTCTGATTTTGGGACCTTGCAAATCAACTTCAATTGCCAAAGGCTTGTCTAGTTCGCGAGCTACTTTTCTAATTTTGGCTAGGGTTTTAGCATGCTCTGCATAAGTCCCGTGAGCCATATTAATCCTCACCACATCCATTCCTTGCTCAACCAAAGCCCTGAGCGTTTTTTCTTCCCAAGAAGATGGCCCAATAGTACAAACAATTTTTGTGCGTGTGTTTTGCATATATTTTATTATATCAAAAAAGGCGAGATTCGTCTCGCCTTTTTAACTCTATTGTTGCGGAGGAGGCGGAGGTGTCTTTTGCCCCATTTTTTCTGCCCAATCACCAATAAGTGGTATCTTCCATTGCTGCCCCATAATCGCTTTGATGAAACCAATAAGGGCCATAATACCGATTACGATATAGATGATCGACATGATCGTAGAAATAATCACCCAACCACCAAGTAAGAAGAAACTGGCAATAAAAATTGCACTTAAAATTCCATTCAAAATCCACAAAACAATCCAAACGATTGATAAAACGAATCCTTGCTTAGCGTGGAAAAAGACAAACGGATCGTCTTTCTTCACAAAATACATGATTAGACCAATGATTGGAATGTAGCAAATAGCGCCTAGTACTTTGTCTTCTCCTCCTCCTTGAGACCCAGGTTGCTGTTGGGGCTGCTGTGGAGGTGGAGGAGGCGACGGCGTTTGCGGATATTGTTGTTGTTCATTCATAGTTTTTCGATTAGTTTAGTTATTTTTACCAACTTTCGTTAATTATAGCATAAATTTACGATATAACAAGCTGCCACAGAGACCACGCCCTACAAGGGACGTGGCTAGCCGATAAAGGCTCCTTAAGTAGCCTTGTGAATAGCTAGCCCGGCCCTTGCAGAGCAGGGCTAGCATCACTCATCAAGCGAGCAAACTTTGTATTTCTTTATAACTACATTACGGACAACTTCCTCCGAAATAAACTCTCCCCAATCTGGATCTTTATACTTATCTAATTTGTCTGTACGAGCTAGACGATAAACTAAATCTGGATCCTGACCTGGAAAAGTATATTCGGCTTCTGACACAACCCAATCAAAAGCATGAGGATAGCCAACAACCTCGACTGAATCAATTCTAAACGGCTCTCCATTGGCATCCTCACTAACCCACTCCACTATACGCTGCATTGACCCATAAGGAATTTCTACATAAGGCATGTCATATCTGTACTGTCGATGCTTTGTAAAATAGCTCGCGACAGTCATTAACTGCGCCAAAATTATAATCACTAACAAAACTATACTTATATATTTTGTGTATTTGTTAAATTTTAACCCCCGCCATAATAAATAAGCTAACCACAAAATCACAAATGGCATTACGTATTCCAAATATCTCACGTGCATTTCTGATTCAGCTGCCAGAGTGAATCCAAAAGTTATGACGATGAACAACGCTATCGCCCACAAAGCATTGCGCCATTTCTTTTTGATAATTCCCCAAGCTAGGGCAAAGACACTTGTTGCTAGAATTATTACAGTACAAATAGACTGCCAAATAATATTCTCGCCAAATATTTTCCCTAAAATATGGTGATAAACAAATAGACTATACCAATTCCACTGACCCGTTAATTGTTCATGTGTGTCATCATGGAATTCATTGCGAGGCGGATGTTTTACAAATTCTATTAACTCATTAGAATTTTGCCAATCATTTTGCAGATCATATATCAGGGCAGGCATGAATAGCAAAAATAACACCCCCAAAAACACTGGTAACAGAATTAGCAATTTTTTTCTGTAGAATTTCTTAGCAATAAAGAAATAGATGACGACGATCCCTAGAAACAAAGCTAAAAAATGCAGTTGAATGGAAACCCCAAAGCCAATCGCTACCATACTCGTCCAAAAAATATTCTGCCAAAGTTTGTTTTTCTCGGAAATATAAACTAAGCCTAACAAAAATAGTACTACAAAAAATGGCAGATAATGTGGGTTCCACGACCAGCGCCCAAAAATTACTGGGAGATAACTAATAGAAAACAATCCTGCGACTAATAATCCAAATTTAGCAGAAACTAATTTCTTACCTAACAAATACAAAAGCGGAATAGTTGCTAGACTGAATAACACAGCTGTTATGGCAAAAGACAACGGCACTACCCCACCGAGCCAGGCAGCCGGCAATAATAAATAGAAAAATACTGGGCCAAAATGGAAATGACCTACTCCCGCCTCAGGACCCAAAACTATATAATTCTTTGTAGTGACCATTTCAGAAATTACCTTGAGATCCCGAACTTCGTCATTGGCAAACCGAAACCATTCGTCTAAATTGTAAAATCGCAAAAGCGCGCCTATAGCTATAATGGCGAGCAGAATTATGAGGTAGATGTATTTTTTGGGCATGGATTGATTATATACCAAAAACGAGAGGCCTGCCTGCCGGTAGGCAGGTATAAAACCCCTAAAACTAGAAAAAGTGCTGTAAATAAAGCCATAACAAAGACGATGGGTGTAAAACCCATCGCCAAGTAAACCTATTTATTTGGCCACGGGTTTTACACTTGTGGCCTTCGAGACAGATAAATTACATCATCCCTGGCATTCCACCAGGCATACCGCCTGGCATTCCACCGCCACCTGGCATAGCCGGAGCTGCGTCTTCTTTCTTCTCAGGTAAGTCTGTAACTACGGCTTCTGTTGTCAACACCATACCAGCAATAGAAACAGCATTTTCTAGAGCGGAACGAGTAACTTTAGTTGGATCAATAATTCCTTGTTTGACTAGATCTTCGAAAGTATCTGTGGCAGCATTATAGCCTTCAGAACCTTTGCGCTTCTTTACTTCTTCGACAACTACTGAGCCTTCTTTACCAGCGTTGAAAGCAATCTGACGTAGTGGCTCTTCTAGAGCTCGGCGCAAAATATCGATACCAATTGTTTCTTCACCTTCAACTTTGGCAGTATCCAAAGCTTTCATCGCTCGAATTAGAGCAACTCCACCACCAGCAACAATTCCTTCTTCAACCGCAGCTTTGGTAGCAGCCAGAGCATCGTCTACTCTATGCTTTTTCTCTTTCATTTCAGTCTCAGTGGCAGCACCAACTTTGATGACAGCAACTCCACCAGAGAGTTTTCCTGATCGTTCTTGTAATTTTTCTTTATCAAAATCTGAATCAGTATTTGCAATTTCGCCTCTGATTTGATCAACTCGTTTAGCTACATCAGCTTTCTTACCTTTGCCACCTACTATAGTCGTGTTGTCTTTGTTAGCAATTACTTTAGAAGCTTTTCCGAGCATGCTAACTTCAGTATTTTCTAGTTTAAGTCCAACATCTTCAGAAATTACTTTGGCACCAGTCAGAACAGCAATGTCTTCAAGAATTTCTTTACGAGAATCACCAAAGCCAGGAGCTTTAACAGCCAAGACACTCAAAGTCCCTCTCAATTTGTTTACAATGAGAGTAGCTAGCGCTTCGCCTTCTAATTCTTCGGTAATAATTACTAATTCTTTTTTACCAGACTGCGCAAGTTTTTCTAATAGAGGTAGAATTTCGTTTACTGAAGAAATTTTCTTGTCAGTGATCAAGATATGCGGATCTTTGTAAACTGCTTCCATTTTAGCAGTATCAGTAATCATATAAGGAGAAACATAGCCTTTATCGAATTGCATACCTTCAACAATTTCTTTTTCAATTCCAATTGTTTGAGATTCTTCAACTGTGATCACCCCGTCATTCCCGATATCTTCCATGACTTCAGAAATGTGTTTGCCAACATTTTCGTCTTGGGCAGAAATAGTTGCGACTTGAGCAATTTCTTCTTTAGTAGTAATTTGATCAGAATCTTTTTTGAGCTGGGCCACAAGTGCTTTGCTACCTTTTTCTAATCCTTTTTTGACTGCAATAGGATTAGCTCCAGCAGCAACTGTTCGCAAACCTTCGCCAACTAAAGCCTGAGCTAGCAGTGTAGCTGTGGTTGTACCGTCTCCAGCAATGTCATTTGTTTTATTAGCAACTTCTTTAACAAGTTCTGCTCCAATGTTTTCGAATTTATCTTCTAATTCAATTTCTTTAGCAATAGTAACACCGTCATTAGTAATGACAGGTGAACCAAATCCCTGATCCAAAACTACATTACGACCCTTGGGTCCAAGGGTAACTTTGACTGTATCAGCCAATTTGTCGACGCCTTTCTTCAAAGATCGTCGTGCTTTTTCATCAAACTTTATTTGTTTAGCCATATTTGTATTACTTAAATTTTTAATTTTTAAACTTTTACTGCGCCATAGTCTCGCCGAAACCCGAAGGGTGAAGGCGAACGAAGGCAAGTTATTCAACAATTCCAATAATGTCTTCTTCGCCAACTACTAAATACTCTTTGTCGCCTTCCTTAAATTCATCAGCAGAATACTTTTTGAACAAGACTGTATCGTTTTTCTTCACATTCATTGGCTGCAAGTCACCATGGGTATTTACTTTCCCTGGGCCAACTGCTAAAACCTTGCCTTTTTCTGGTTTCTCTTTTTCGTGTGTATCAGGCAATACGATACCTGAGGGTGTCTTTGTGTCTTCTGTGATAGGCTCAATTACAACCTTGTCACCTAGTGGTTTGATTTTCATATTTTTCTCTAATTTATTAATTGCTTATCAGGTTATATTATTATATTGGCACTCAAGTGTCAAGAGTGCTAGCAAACTCCTCTCGCCTATCTACTTCATGGAATTTAAGCACCTCATCGGATCGCACCACGTTGGGATTACGAAGCCATTCTTGATCACCGCGCGCTTTCATATATTCTGACTGCAATTTACGCACAGCTTTTTCTACAAAATCTCCAAATTTTCCAGCTAGCACAAATTCCCAGAAATTCTGCCAACCTCTGGCAATTAGGCTGCGTTTGACTCGACGCAGATCAACAGGATCATATGTAAAGCTTTGCGGGATATATTTTTTCACCCAAGCATTAGCAGTAAAAAACTTCTGGGCTGTATCATCTCTATCATAAATAGGGGTCGCTACCGCCAGCCAGTTATATAGATAAGGATCATTGTCTAGCCAAATATTTTTTTCTTTATATAATTTCTGCATATCTAAATGCTCATCACTCATAAAGAAACTCAGGCATAGTTTGCCCGCGATTTTTTTGTGCCGCCACTGCCCTGTCATTGCTATTAATAGGGTAACGATTAATCGCACAAACCAAATTCGGCCATGCTTAGCAACTATTACTATATCAATATCGCTCTCGGGTTTCGGTGTGTCTATAGGAAACATATTACACATAGCTACTAATTTCAGAAACGGCACGTCAGAGATCCAGCCAATTAATTTGAGTGCTTTCTTCCAGCGTTTGTGCGCCGTATTATGTCGAGCAAATCGAGCTTCATACAATTCTTCGCGCAGCATATAGAAACCATTTATAGATTTTACCTCTGGCATCTGAGATATAGTTTCATCAATCTCACTTAGCTCAAAACTCTGGCCTTCCAATTTCCCCTCATAATTCTGCAGAAATTTGTAAACCTCTATCAAAGTCAGGGGATAGTCAAACATATCATAAAACTTGAGTGCATTATAAATGCCTTTCTCTAGAAAGATTTCATTGGAATATGTGTTCATAAGCCAGCTTTAATTCTGCCAATACCGCCCCGCATTAAAATGCGGGGCTAAGCCTCACCAATTCCACTGAAGTGGAATGTCTCGCGAAATCCTCTTTAGAGGATTTGTTCAAATCCAGCCCTGCAATTTATTGCAGGGCGAAAGAAGGCTTTTGCCTTCCCCCTAATTATATCATTGACATTCCCCTGGATTATGGTATGGTCAAGCAAGATTTAGTATTTTAACAATAACATATTTTCATTTGAAGGAGGACACAAAATGAAAATACCGAGAATCTGTATTTCATGGGCAGAAAGTTGGTTCGCTCTCCGAGATTTCCTCGGTGATACCATTCTACTCGGGGATTTCTGGGTGGATCGTCTACCCAGTATAGCCCAAACCTTCCCCTTGATGCTAGGGCTAATCAGGCTTTTTGCCTGCTTTGGCCTATTTCTCTTTGCTGATCCAGTCATTGGTTGGCCGATAGTGAGCGTGGGAATTCTGTCTTTCGGGATTGGATACTTATCTCTGAGTTTCTATATCAAAAGATTCTTCAGAGATTTTCCGAAACTAGTTGAGAAAGCCCATACCCTGCCGAAATTCCGCCGAAATCAGGTTATCGCACTATTTTTGGCACATCAGAAACTGCCCACAGAAAGGATACTAAAATGAAGAATTTGCAGGAAATTATTGGAAATATCTCCGGGGCAATTTTAGATTTGCTTTACTGGATACGAGATTTCGTGGGAAACAATATTTTATTTATTGAACCTGCGATGGATCGCTGGCCAGAAGCATTCAGAGATAAACCTCTGCCAGATATTATCAGTCTGAGCAGGGTCGTCCTCTGCGCTACCCTGCTGGTGTTCCAGCCAGAAATTACCAGTCTCTACTGCACAATTACTCTAATTTGGGGAGGTGTAAGTGATTGGTTAGATGGGCTGATCTACAAATTGATGATCAAGAAGGGGTTAAACCCTACTCAATTAACCAGATTTTCTGGAAAACTAGTTGATCCTGGTTGCGATGCAATAAGCTTCGAATTCGCGATCATCTACCTGGTACTCGCCTACCCATCATGGACTACATTCTTACTCTTACTGGCAACACTCCCAGACATTAGTAAGATCCCCCTGGTTACCTATGGCCGACATCTACATTCCGAATATCTGAAAATAAATCCAGAGTGTAGTCTGAAAATGACGGAGAAGAAACTGAAAGTCGGAGTATTCAAAGTGATCTTTTTGTTCACTGCGATCACCCTGACATACATCGGCTTGTACACCAATCAGCAGGGCTTACTGAACACATCTATCTG
>CAYSJE010000013.1:0-10204 GCA_964431345.1 uncultured Candidatus Saccharibacteria bacterium | reverse complement strand
ATTATTATTATTATCAGCCAGAAGCATATGTGCCTAGTCATGACTTATATATAGACAAGGAAGCGACTATTAATCAGGAAATTGAGCGGCTCCGGCATCAAAGCACGATGTCACTACTCACTAGAAAAGATGTAATAATAGTAGCTAGTGTGAGCTGTATTTATGGATTAGGTAAGAAACAATTTTATGAAGATAAAAAATTAGCTCTAAAAACTGGCCAGAAAATTAATCGCCAAGAATTATTACACAGATTAGTCTCGATGAATTATCGTCGAAACGACATCGATTTTGGCCGCGGGACTTTTAGAGTCAAAGGAGATGTGATCGATATTTTCCCGGCTTACGAAGACGAAACGATTATTAAGCTAGAAATGTTTGGTGATGAAATTGAGAGAATTTCTAAAGTTAATATGTTAACAGGAAAGCCTGTAGGGGCCGACTCACATGTCGGCTCAGAAAACCAACGGGGCGGGCACATGGGCTCGACCCTACATGAAATTAAGATCTATCCTAATTCTCATTATGTCATGCCAGAAGGACAGAATGACCGAATAATTTCTGAAATCAAGGCTGACTTAAAAATTAGATTAGCAGAATTCAAAAAGCACAATAGATTATTAGAAGCCCAGAGACTAAAACAACGAGTCCAATATGATCTCGAAATGCTAGAGCATACTGGTACTGTTGCTGGTATCGAAAATTATTCTCGGTATTTAGATGACAGAAAACCTGGCGAACCTTCTGAAGTGCTAATTGACTATTTCCCAAAAGATTTCTTGATGATAATCGACGAATCGCATATTTCTATCCCCCAAGTTAGGGGCATGTATTTTGGAGACTTGGCTCGCAAAGAAAATTTGGTTGATTATGGATTTAGACTACCCTCTGCTAAAGATAATCGGCCCTTGAAGTTTGCAGAATTTGAAAATCATTATAATCAAGTCGTATTTACCTCAGCCACACCAAAAGAAGAATACGAACTAAAAAAATCTAAGGGTAAAATTGTTGAACAAATTATTAGGCCAACCGGATTACTCGACCCTGAAGTAGAGATCAAACCTTCTAAGAATCAAATAGATGATTTACTAGAACAGATTCAGAATAGAATTAAGAAAAAACAGCGAGTTTTGATAACTACGCTTACTAAGAAAATGGCTGAGGATCTGGCTAAGTATTTAAAAGAGCTAAAAATAAAAGTTCAATATTTGCATTCAGACATTGATACATTAGAACGACTGGAAATCTTGCGAGATTTGAGAACAGGTAAGTATGATGTACTAGTCGGAATTAATTTGCTTAGAGAGGGTATTGATTTGCCGGAAGTCTCCCTAATTGCTATCTTAGACGCAGACAAAGAAGGTTTCCTGCGATCTGACACTGCATTGGTCCAAGTCATGGGCCGAGCCGCTCGCCACGTGGATGGGCATGTTATAATGTATGCAGACAAAATGACGGGCTCAATGAAACGAGCAATTTCTGAAACTGAACGCAGACGTAAAATCCAACAAGCCTACAATGAAAAACACAATATTACGCCAACAACTATTAGCAAGAAAATTTCTGACACTCAGCTAGCCGGCAAGAAAAAGAAAGAAGTAGAAGTGCATTTCTCTGACATTCCGGAAGAAGAAATTTCTAGATTGACAAAGGATTTTGAACAAAAGATGGAAATTGCTGCCAGAAACCTAGAATTTGAGGAAGCAGCCAAGCTTCGCGATCAAATATCAGAATTAAGAAAGATAAAGAAAAAAATCAAGTAGGGATAGCACATAGTGCTGTCCAATTAAAATAATAAACCCCAGACGGGACGGAACCATGTTCTGTCCCTACAGGGAATAACACACTCAATGAACAACCCCTTAGGCTTCATAAATCTAAATAAACCTGCTGGCATAACTTCTCACGGAGCTGCCCAAAAAATCCGCAAGATTGTGGGACTAAGACGAGTTGGACACAGTGGCACACTTGATCCAATGGCCACAGGGGTTTTAGTTATTGCTGTTGGCAAAGCAACAAAATTAGTAGAATTTCTGTGTAAAGATAACAAAACTTATGAAGCAGTAATCAGGCTCGGTGTAACAAGTGATACTTATGATCGTACCGGCGAACTTACTGAAACTCCCCCACCTGTTCCAATTCCAAGTGGCGGACAAGTTAGTTCTGTTTTGCAACAATTCACCGGAGAATTTGAGCAACTGCCTCCAAAATATTCTGCAATCAAAGTTCAGGGAAAACCAGCTCATAGAAGAATGCGTCAAGGAGAAGATGTAAAGCTAGAACCACGACCTGTAAATATTTTTGAATCAAAATTAATTGAATACAACTTCCCACTAATTACTATTAGGGTAAAATGTTCAGCTGGCACTTATATTAGATCCCTCGCTCACGATATCGGGAAAAGATTAAAGACCGGAGCTGTATTAGAAGGGCTACATCGCACCCAAGCTGGTGATTTTGATATCAAAAACTCTATTGAACTCGATTCGCTGAACTCTGAAAATTGGCCAGACCATATTTTACCAACAACCGTTGGTCTCACCCACCTGCACAAATACATTGCTAGTGAAGAAGAAGCAAATAAAATCACACGCGGCATTAAAATAAAAATAAACAAAGAACTGCCGACAAATGAACCAATTGCTATTATTGATAATAATAAGAATGTCCTGGCTATCGGTGAATACTTAGCTGAAGAAAAAGTAATTAAACCAACCAAAGTCCTTGCCGAGGTGGATACAAACAATCCTGTACAGAAAAATAGTAAGGCCAGCACTGACAAAGTGTAGAGACGGTCCCTTGGAACGTCTCTGGAAACCATTGACTAAGTCAACATTTGTGGTAATATCGTATAAGTATCATAAATCTTAATTTCTAAATAAATGCCAATTAAGAAAGCGGCTAAAAAATATATCCGCAAAACCAAACGACGTACTGAACGAAACGTGAAAGTAAAGAACAAAGTCAAAAAATTAGTTAAGAAATCTCGCAAACTAATCGAAGAAGGAAAAACAAAGGAAGTTGATAAAACTTTATCTGCTGCTAGCAAGGCTCTCGATAAAGCTGCGCAGAAAAACGTGATTCACAAAAACAAAGCTAGAAGACTTAAGAAAAGACTGCACAAAGCGAAGAAAGCCAAAGCTGCCAAGAAAAAATAAAATCTATCTAGGCGCGGCCCTGTGTGGCCGCGCTTTTTTGATGACTGCAAAATAGGCACGACCACACAGGGTCGTGCCTAAAAAACTAGCTCCGGATTAATTATTTTATCTACATAACCCCACAACCAATAAATCTAGAGCTGTTTTTTGTTCAATCTTACCAGTTTTCATCGCTAAGTCTGTTCTGACTAGCATTTCATAAATTTTCTTAATTTTGTCTCCTGAAAACCTCCTCGCTTGGGCAGAGGTTTTTTGAATCACAAAAGGATGCAATTTTGTCTCAGATTTGATCTGGTTAGGAGGCATACCTTCATCTAAGAGGGGTTTTATTTGAGCTAAATTCCTGAATTGATAGGCAATCATGGTAAGCAAATATTGTTCATTCTGGCCTTGTTCAAAATGATCATGCAAAAGTTTCAGAGCTAATTTAGTATTACTATTACTGACAGCATCTACAAAATTAAATATGTTTTCATCTAGCTTCGCTTTAACCAATAACTCTACGTCCTCAGATCTAATTTCTTGTCTGTTTCTATACATCAGCAATTTGCTAAGTTCATTACTTAATCGCCAGAGATCATTGCCAATATATGAAGCGAGTTTCACGACAGCGGCTGATTCTATTTTGCTTTTTCTTTTCTCTACTTCGCTTTCTATCCATTGCCCTATTTCATAATCAGCTAATAATTTGAATTCTTGAGAATTTTTTTGCTTATTTAGAAGTTTGAATAATTTTTTGCGTTTGTCTGTTTTTTCATATTCATAAAATATTACAGAATTATCGCTAAAAATTTTGTTTTCCTCTATCAAATCTATTACGGCTTCCTGAATTTCTTTTTTCGAACTGCTTAATAATCCTCTAGCAACTACCAGTCGCTTGTCTCCCATGAAAGGCATAGCGGTCACAGCTTTGCTAAAATCTGCAAATTTTGTTACAGCCATATCTAAGGTCGCTAAGTTCATATCGGCCGGATCAGATTCTCTAAACTTAGTGACTATTTCATTCAATTTTTGACGGGATCTATAAGTATCCTCGCCGTATAAAAATATAATCATGATTCTTTCATCTGAGCCCAATTATCTCCGGACTTTGCATTGACGATTAAAGGCACATCTAATTTACATACATCTTGCATTGCTTTTGTACAAATTTTAGCTACTTCATTGGTCTTACCAGTAGCGACTTCCAACAATAATTCATCATGAACTTGCAACAGCATTTTAGCCTCATCTTTATACGATTCCAACTTTTTAGCGACAGCGATCATAGCAAGCTTCATAATATCTGACGAAGTCCCTTGGATTGGCATGTTTATAGCCATGCGCTCAGCTGATCCACGTACAGCAAATTGTGAAGATTTTATTTCTGGTAAATATCGCCTTCTACCAAACAATGTCTCTACGTATTCATTCTTCTTTACATATTCTTTAATTGCGGTCATATATTCCTCGACTTGTGGGTGCTTGGCAAAATACCGCTCAATATATTCTTTGGCCTTTTTACGATCTAGCTGCAGGCGCTCTGATAAACCAAAAGCACTCATTCCATAAACTATCCCAAAGTTTACTGTCTTCGCAATTCTTCTCTCATCTTTATTCACTTCGCCTATAGATTTATCGAATAATCTAGACGCTACTGAAGCATGAATATCCTCGCCACCTCTAAAGGATTCTAACAAAGCCTTATCCTGTGAATAGTGAGCTAAGACTCGTAAATCTATTTGAGAATAATCTAGAGATAGCAATGAGTGTTTTGGTTTGGCTACAAAAGCTTCTCTAATTTTTTCCCCCTCGCCTGACTTTACTGGAATGTTCTGTAAATTAGGATCCGATGATGATAATCGTCCAGTCGCAGTAACAGCCTGATTAAAACTTGTGTGCACTCGTTTAGTTTTTTTGTTCACAAGCTCAGGTAGACGATCAAGATATGTGTTCTTTAATTTCGTAAGCTCCCTATGTTCAAAAATTTTGTCGACTATTTTGTGTTCTGTCTGTAATTTCTTCAGTTCTTTTTCAGCAGTGGAATACCCTGTCTTTGTTTTGCGAATTTCATCTGTCGGAAGATTTAATTTATCAAACAATATTTCCCTAAGCTGCTTTGGTGACGCAATATTAAATTCTTCTCCCGCTTCTTCATAAATAGCGCTGCAAATTTTTTCTAGCCGCTTCGTAAATTCTGCTGAAGCTTTTTCTAATTTCTTTGTATCCAGACTAATACCGTTTCGCTCCATTTCTGTCAAGATTTTTACTAGAGGCATTTCCATTTTTTGATACAGAGATAAGATATCCCAATTTTCATAATAAACATGAAAAGGCTTTTCTTGATGCTGCTTTTTAGCTAGTTTTTTTAATTCCCCAAATAATTTTTCTGCTAGACGATTAGTGATCGCCGCATCTTCACAAGAATACTGAGCCGCCTTTTTGACTGGCACCATAGAGAAAGGCATTTGGGTCTTGCCCTGCCTACCGGCAGGCAGGCCCTTACCTATCAGGTCTGTAATCGGCTGCATCTCATAACCAAGCTCAGAAAAAGCCAACTGATCCAAGCTATGCGCCCTTGTTCCTGGATCTAGTAAATAAGAAATTATCATTGAATCATTTTCTTCGCCCAGAACATTTATACCATACCCTGCTAATACTGAAATATCGTATTTCAGATTTTGACCGGTTTTCTTCACTGATTCATTCTCAAAAACAGGCTTTAACGAGGAACAGGCATGCCTGTTCCCTACAAAATTATCTCCGAGGGCAAGATAATAAGCCTTTGATTTATCCCAAGAAAAAGAAATGCCAACAAGTTCCCCTGTTACAGAATCTAGACTGTCTGTTTCTGTATCAAAAGTAAATGATTTTTGCGATCCAAGTTTGGTGAGAAATTGGGAGAATTTTTCGGCTGAATCTACAAGCTCACAAGAAAAAGTTAGCGACGGGTTTTCAATTGATTTTTCTTCACCAGAGCACTCTCCAAATCCATTGGAACATTCCGGCAATTTATTTAACATACTTTGGAATTGCAATTCTTGGAACAAAGCTATCGCTTTCGGTCTATCGTAATCTTTGATTGAACACTTTTTTAGGTCAAGTTTGATCCCAGGGACATCACGTATAATTGTAACTAATTCCTTGCTCTGCCGAGCTTCTTTTTCTTGATCTACTAATTTTTTTTGAGCCGCTGATTTTATTTTGGGGTCATTTTTCTTGGCTGCCGCCAAAACCCCATCTAAAGTCTTGAACTCCTTGAGCAAATTAATAGCCGTTTTCTCTCCAATGCCTTTGACACCAGGAATGTTGTCTGATGAATCGCCCGCCAATGCTTTGAAATCTATCATTTGATCAGGAGTAAGCTCATATCGATCTTTGACAGCTGCTTCGTCATAAATAAAAGTCTGGTTTCCTTTTTTAGGAGTAAATATTTTAGTCTGCTCATCAACTAATTGCAAAGTATCCAAATCTCCTGTGACTATGATTGTTTGATTGTTTTTGGATTTTTCGTGCTGCTCTGAGAGAGTGGCTAGAATATCATCTCCCTCATAACCTACCTTGTCATACATTGGAATATTCAAAATCTTGACAACGTCTTTGACTCGCGGAATTTGTTCGTACAATTCTGGAGCAGCTTTTACTCTCTGAGCCTTGTACGCTTTGAAAGCTTTATGGCGAAATGTTTTTTCCTCTCTATCAAAAGCTACCGCTATATAATCTGGCTTTATTTCTTTGATTGCTTTGAGCAAAATACTAGTAAATCCAAAAACTGCATTGACTACTTCTCCGTCTGTTGTCCTTAAACTAGATGGAAACGCGTAAAATGCCCTGTGTATCAGAGCATGGCCGTCCACTATCATTAGCGTCTTTTTTTTGCTTGGCATAGCTTAATATTAGCATTTAAGCAGGCAAAGTCTAGTGTAAAAAGACGGCGGATAGAATCCGCCGCCAATCGAATACGATCAGTTCTCTTATTCTGATCCAGAGCCAGTAAGTGGTTTCTTGTCATCTAGATCTACGTCGACAGGCTCATTCAAATCAACTTCCTCCTCTATTTCAGCCTCAATATTTTCTTCGGGATCTGCTGCTGCTCCAGGATTCTCTATTTCCTCGATTTTCTGCTTCACTTCTTCGTTCTCTGGATTCAATTCTAGGACTTTTTTGAATTTCTCTAGAGCTAAATCTTTCTCATCACGTTTCAGATGTATCAATCCTAAGCTGTAGATTGAATTGGCATGATCAGGAAACAGCTCTAAAGCCATGTTGAGTTTTTCTTCCGCTGCATCTATGTCTTCTTTATTGTAAAGGATTCGGCCATATTCATAAAGTACGTTTGGATTTTTTGGAGAGAGGACAAGAGAAATCTTTATTTCTTTGATCGCATTTTCATAATCACCTTTCTTGTCATAAGTCTGAGCCAGAGAAAGATGAGCGTCAAAATAATTCTGCTTGAGTTCAATTGACTTCAGGAAATTATCCACTGCCATATCTAACGTAGCCTGAGCAAGCTCTTCTGTCTCTGGTGGAATGCTCCCCTGCACCTCTCCTACATTTACTGGATTCGCTTGCTGGGCAGCAGCTTGTGCTAGAATTCTACTACTCTTTAGAACATAAGCCTTGCCTAACAAACTATGAAGTATCGGATTCATTGGATCTCGTTCGATCGCCTTCTGATATGAATCAATCATCCATTCTTCTGCACCAGGAACATATGAACTGACATTTTGATAGACACTTGCTCGACCCTCCCAATTCGCGGCATTAGATGGTTCTACATCAGTTGCCACTCGCACAGCATCAGTCGCCATTCTAACTAAATTACCTATTAGATTAACGTCTGGGGATTCTTCGCCTGCATTTTTGTTTGCCTGGGCCATCAAAACTTGAGCCACCCCGATATGATAGACTGCCCGACTTGGATTAAGCCTAGCAGCTTCTATAATATGAGAAGTAGCAGCATCTAGATCTTGGGCAATTAGTTTCTGCTGACTTGATTTGTAATTAACATCAGCTAAATACATTTTGCCGATATAATAGAAAGAGAAAATTCCACCAATCAAGACTAACAGGAAAATAAACGAAGTTATCAATCCAAGCTGAGCTGATTTGGCAAAAGACCAAGTTTTTTCTTCTGTCTCTTGTAATCCAGCTTTTTTGCTAACATAGATAACTGAGGCCAGTGTAAGAGCCATCAAAATCCAGCTCGAAAACATCAGAGTAGTATTAGCAAAATAGAAGAAACTAGTAACCGTAAGCGCTGCCCAAGCTGAAAACGGACCAACGATTGCCAACCAATAATCACTGTCTTTGATTCTCGTAATTGTTCTCAATGTTTTCCAAGCAAAAACAATTATTATAGCCAACCAAGCAACTGTACCAATAACCCCAATAGTCGCTATGTATTGAAAAAATTGAGAACCAGCTTTATCAAAACGCAAATCCCAAATTATCGAATCGTTTATCTGCTCTGGACGATGAGCGGTGTAATCTTGGAAGAAAGTCTCTGGCCCACTACCTAGCAGTGGTTTTTCAGCAATAGTATCTTTGGCTACATCCCAAGAAACCTCTCGTCCTAGAGAAATTTCTGGTGGAATATTTAAGTTTACCAAATCACTAACCGGAATAAGCAAGAAAACAACTGCAAGAGCCAAGAAAACTAGCGGTAGCCAGTTCACTCCTCGACTCTTTCCCATCTGCCCCATGCGCCCAACGACTAAAGCAAATATAACTACCATAGTAACGACTAGGGCTATCCAACCAACAGAAGAATCTAGAATAAATAATAGGCCTATGCCAGCCAAAGCAATAATTACAGAACAAGCTCGCCGCCAGCCATTTTCTCGCAAAGCTAGAGTTGTTACGACACCTAATCCCATTGCGACAAATATTGACAACGTTGCTAGAGACGTCCCAACCATACTAAAAGTTACAGTATGAGTAAATTCCCAAGGCAAAAGATACACTCCTGCAATTTGTAACCAACTGAAAATCACGATGATTAGATAGGCAAACGTAAAAGAATAGAGATACTCAGTGACACGCTTCAGAGAACGAATATTGTTGATTGCCAGAAAGAATATTACGACAAGAGCTGCAACTTCAATAAATCCACCGTTGAATTGTCCATAGAAACCAAAGAAGCTTACATATCTATCTATTGAGAGAATTGCTGAAATTAAATAAACACCTAGAAAAGCTAACACTGGAATCGTTAGAGCTGTTTTGACTAGAGTCAATTTCTTTTCTATGACAATTTTGATAAGCCATAATAGTAATCCAATTATTGCCAGAACATATAGAACTACTTGTTTGTTTAGCTCCAATGCTTCCAAAGTAAATGGTAAGAAAAGAATCGGGATAACGATAATTGCTAAAGGCAAAACTATCCTAATACCCTTATCACACCAAGTCGCTTTCGGTGGTTCATCTGTTGAATTGTTTCTTTCAACTACCGGCTCAGGTTTCTGCTGTTTTGGCTTATCCTTCTTTTTAAACCAACTGCGTTTTGGCTTTTTAGGTTTTGACTCAGAATTTTCTACTAGTTCATTTTTTTTGGAAACCATGTCCATCGAACTAGCTCCTCGCTTGACGACATCTGCACCTCCAACACGAACGTCAATTTTTTCACTGTTATTGATTCTTTTTGGCATATTTGTTAAACTCTTTAGTTGATCTTTGTAACAAAACCGAACAAAAGTGAATCTATTTTCACCTGTTTATCCACAGTTATTCCCTCAATATTGTACCATATTATTGCAACAATATAAATGAACCCAAAGGAGACAAATAGAAATACAACTTTGTTAGATAAGAACCTGAAAGATCTCTTGCTTGAAGCTAATTTTAAACTAGCTTCAAATAGGAGAAGGGGTTTTGTTATAGAGAAATTTTTAGAAGTCGTTAATTTATTATTAGCCAGTTCACATTTATATCAATCTGGGCAGAAGCGCCATCTATTGTTGAGAGGACAAAATCTTGGCCAGAATGCTTACTTTTGACCTTAACAGACTGACTCACCCCATCAGCTTCATCTATAGTCAGGAAGATTCGGCTTTCATCTGTAACTG